>NZ_CAWQUW010000024.1:0-43388 GCF_963898195.1 Vibrio sp. L3-7
TCTACAGCGGCGACGACCTGTAATTTAAAGCCTAGTGTGTAATCACGCTGAGTGCGCTTAACGTAGGTATTATTTGAAGTAGTCATAATTCGTCCTCAATGTGTAAACACATTTCAGGACGGGACACTGATAAATAAAAAGCCACTTCCCAAAAGAAGTGGCTTTTTGCTATTTCGAGCACGACATTGTGCTGATGAATGAGCAACCCAAATAAGCGGTCGCTCAAACTCAAAAATTAGTCGCGGAAGTTGTCAAACTGGAAAGGTTGACCAAGTTCACCGCTGCGAACTAGAGCCATAACAGCTTGTAGGTCATCACGCTTCTTACCGGTGACACGAACTTTGTCGCCTTGAATAGAAGCTTGAACCTTAACTTTGTTGTCTTTGATTAGCTTAACGATTTTCTTAGCGACATCCGTTTCGATGCCTTGCTTAAAGATAACCGTTTGGTGCCAAGTGCGACCTGTTTGGTCTGCTGCTTTCGCTTCCATCGCGTTAGGATCAACATTACGCTTTGTTAGGTTGCTACGAAGGATATCGCGCATTTGCTTCAGTTGAAAATCGTCTTGAGCAGTCAATTTTACTGATTCATCTTTGTAATCAAAGCTTGCTTCAACGCCGCGAAAATCGAAACGAGTCGATAGTTCACGGTTTGCGTTGTCTACAGCGTTACGCAGTTCTACTGATTCTACTTCAGAGATAATGTCAAATGATGGCATTGTGTTATGTCCTTAAGCTAAATTTCTATCTTTAATTGCCGTTGCAAGCATGTCTAGCATTGTTGCAGTATCTTCCCAGCTTAAGCATGGGTCAGTGATAGACTTGCCGTACTCTAGGTTATTGATGTCTGTCATTGGCTGGTTACCTTCAACAATGAAGCTTTCCGCCATGATGCCTGCAATTTGATTTTTGTTAGATTTGATCTGTTCACAAATATCTTGTGCAACGTCTAGCTGCTTACGGTGTTGTTTCTGACAGTTAGCGTGGCTAAAGTCGACAACTAAGCGCTCAGGAAGGTTAACTTCTGCCAGTTGCTTACATGCGTTTTCAACAGATTCAGCGTCGAAGTTAGGACCTTTATCACCACCACGCAGAATTACGTGACCGTATGGGTTACCAGAAGTACGGTAAACCGTCATGCGACCGTTCTTATCTGGAGAGTAGAAGTAGTGTGAAGCATGTGCAGCACGAATCGCATCGATAGCAATTTTGATGTTGCCGTTAGTTGCGTTCTTGAAGCCAACTGGGCAAGACAATGCTGACGCCATTTCACGGTGAATCTGAGATTCAGTTGTACGAGCACCAATTGCGCCCCAAGTGATCAGGTCTGCAATGTATTGGCCCGTGATCATATCAAGGAATTCAGTTGCAGTAGCAAGACCAAGCTTATTGATATCCAATAGAAGCTTACGAGCTTTGTTTAAGCCTGTTTCAAGTGCATATGAGCCATCAAGGTTAGGATCGGTAATCAAACCTTTCCAACCTACAACGGTACGAGGTTTCTCGAAGTAGGTTCTCATTACTACGAACAGCTCATCTTTGTACTGTTCTTGAATTTGGCTTAGACGCTCAGCGTAATCAAGAGCCGCATCTGTGTCATGAACAGAGCAGGGGCCAACGATAACTAATAGGCGGTTATCACGACCTGTTAAGATATCTTCGATTTGGCGGCGAGAATTTTTAATGCGCTCAGCAACGTCGTCAGTAATAGGATGTGCATTGCCTAATTCGGCAGGAGTTGGCATAGGACCCAGAGCTTGGGTTCTCAACTCATCAGTTTTTAGTGGCATGTGATAGCTTTTTTATTCTATTGCGAAGTGGTTAAGATAACGGAATTGAACAGAGGAATAAACTCTCTTAAGTCAAAGTTATCTCTGTTATTGCTAATATTCTTATTTTTATCAGCAGCCCAGCGTCAAATAAGGGATTTTCACTTGTATTAACAGGCAGCTATCGGTATTTTCGTTTGAACACAACATAAAAATGCTGGAGCAGCAATGACTCAAGAAAATCAAAGCACTTTGCACCCAGAACTGGTCTTAGGTGATGTGCTGCCTTCTTATAACGATAATAATAATTCCAACCACTTATACGTTTCACTATCTGAATTGATAATGGATCGTGTCTTCTACCATCCAAGTATAGAAAGCCATTTAGAAACTCTTTCTGATATAGAAAAAACTTCGTTGAATGCCATTCTTGGCGATAAAAGTGTCGATGAACATTTTGTTTCTACTCTTGTTGTTGCAATTCAAGCGGCAATTCAACCTAGTCATACTAAAATACGAATTGCTTTGAGCTGCGCAGACAGCTTTGGCTTTCGTTCATTGCTAGGCGGTAGCTGTGAAGTAGAAGAAGTTAACCCGGCGCTTGGCGTTCGTGGTGTGGCTCGCTACGCGACACAGGAATACAGCAAGGCGTTCGCGCTAGAGTGTCAGGTAATCAAGACACTGCGAGAACAAGGTATTAACGTTGAAGTGGTTGTTCCTTATGTTCGCGCACTAAGTGATGCCGCTAAGATTATCGATTTGCTCGCAGAGCAAGGTTTACCGCGTGGGCTGAATGGTTTGAAAGTTCTGTTCTCTTGCGACGTGCCATCAGCGGTATTGCTGAGTGAACGATTACTGCATTACTTTGATGGTGTTGTCGTTAATGTTGATAGCTTAGCGTCTTTCACATTAGGTGTAGATAAGCAAAATGAAGGTCAGCAACATGCTTTTGACCCTCAAAACGAGGCTGTAATTACCTTATTGGATATGATCGTTAAAGCAACGCTTCATGCGAAGAAACCAGTATTATTGGTAACTCAAGGGTTGATTGACTATCCTCGCTTACAAGGTTACATCGCTGATCTTGAAGGTGTTGAAACGGTGGTTACCGCGTAAATAATTAGCCAGTTGCATAATTGCTTGAAGCTCTAATGCTTTGAGAATGAAAGAGATATCATTGTTCGATGGTATCTCTTTTTTGTAACATTTTTTTGACATTTCGATCTTGAATCTATTAACTGGTCAGAGGACTAATTATGCTAGGTGACTCGGATGTTAACCCCTTTACAAAAAGCTAATCTCTACTTAACTATGTTTGGTATGTTCAAAGTACCGTTAATTTGGTTATGTCGGCCGAAGTTACTTGCCCTTGATGATAAGCATGTCGAACTTAAGATCCCTCTTAAAAGAAGAACTAAGAATCACTTAAATAGTATGTATTTTGGTGTATTAGCTGTGGGAGCTGATGTTGCAGGGGGCTTTCTTGCGATGAGCAAATCTCAACAGCAAGGAGAAAAAATATCGTTGGCATTTAAAGAGGTCACCGGCAATTTCTTGAAGCGCCCTGAAGCCGATGTGCATTTTACATGTAACGATGGTGAACTCATTAATACTATGCTGGCTGAAACAATGTCGACGGGTGAACGTGTTAATCAAGCCGTAACGATTATCGCGACTTGTCCTTCTTTACATGGTGATGAGCCAATGGCGGAGTTTCAGCTGACACTGTCTATTAAGAAAGTTCCTTCCAGACGTTAATCTGCATTTCGAGCAATGACAAACCAGAACTGCAGTATGCGATTTAGTAGCTACATACTGCAATTCTTTTAAGATTCTTGAGTAATCTGTTCGATATCTACGATTTTTGAGCGGTTCATTACGATTTTCCAACGGTAATATGTCGGTTCATTATCGTGATTATTTTCTTTGATGATTAAATTAAGAAGGTGGCGTTTTTCTACTGACTCACGGCTCACTTGTCCCTCATTCAGGCGATAAACGTTATTCGACCCTTTGTCCATCAAACGCGTCAGAGCTCTCAAACTGATAGAAAGCGTTTCGCGTGTCTCTTCGTAACCACTCATGAATGTTGATGTAGACATTTCAGTGTGCGAACGATAATGCAAGATTTGTTCTTCACGCTGTACAACACGCTTCTTACGGATCGATTGAATGCGATCGGCCAGCTTAGAAAAGTTAGCGTAATCCAACCATTCCAATTTATGGCCAACAGACTTATTGGTTGTCGGATCAAAGTAACGACGTTTCCATTTTGGTTTGCCTTTACGAAGCCAGCGCCAAAGGATATCTCTTAAGTCATCTTTGAATATCTCGCGCAACGCATAGATGAATGACATCGACACGATGAACGAGGCGGTAATTTCGCCTAAGAAGTCACGGGCTAATATGACCGTTGTCGTTACTACTACCATCACCAAACCCGTTGCGATACCTTTAACGGCACGTTTTACGTTTTTACCCATTGATGTTGTTTTTTCTTTGAGGACGATAGGGTGCTCAATTAAACGGCGAAGCAATCGCATTTTGTTGCTTAGACGAGTAACGTCTTCTCGAACTCTTGCTGAGTTGTAGCGATTAAGCTTTCGGTGAGCCGTTTCTTTTTCGCATAGTATTAAAAGACGTTCTTTGATGGTCGAATATTCACTGCCTCGTGGCATGTGAGAAACCAACGATAAGAACTTTTGCTCTGTGTACCAAGAAAGATAGTTATCAATGTTTGCGTAGTAGCGTTTGAGGTTTTCTTCATAAGGAATACTTCGGCGAAGCTTCTTCAAGATGTCTAACGCGAGCTCAATAACTTCATCAACCTCATCAGCTGTTACGTCGTCACTATCAGTCTTATTTAAACTGCTCACGGCTTTATCTAAAGCAATAACATATTGATATGCGAACAAACTCAAACTCACACGATACTGTGTCGTTGATAAGCGTCCACGTTTTGCCAAGCGACTGTGTACCAAAGGTAACAGTGTCTTGTCACTGTAGTAGGCGCGCTTTTGAGTAATTGAGCTGTAGAAAAAGGCACTTTCAGAAAGTACTTCGGGAGTGAGTCCGAGTTCACCGGGAATGAATAGATAAACGTCCATGTCGAGCTTTTTGGTCTTCGCCATTGCATGGTTAATTTTGAGTGTTATCGCATCTTGTTTATCAACGGTGATCAACGATGTCTCCTAGAATGTAAAAATATGAATGAAACTAGCGAAAGCATATCAGAGATCACGTATAATCACCGCCAAATTTAAAGTAGAGAAAATCTTGATGATTAATATTGGTCAAATAAACAACTTAGAAGTAGTAAAGCAAGCCGACTTCGGTGTATTCCTTGACGCTAGCGACTATGGAACCGTGTTGCTGCCAAAACGATTTACTCCTGAAGGTGTTGAAATTGGTCAAAAACTGGATGTTTTCTTATACATTGATTCTGACAACCAGATCGCTGCAACGACTGAAAAACCAATTGCTCAAGTGGGGCAGTTTGGCTTGATGACGGTTGAAGGCGTAAACAGCACCGGTGCATTCATGAGCTGGGGCGTGAAAGGTAAAGATCTTCTTGTTCCTTTCAGCGAGCAACGTGGCCGTTTAAACGAAGGTCAGTCAATCTTAGTATATGTGTATATTGATAAAGCATCTAGCCGCATTGTAGGTACAACAAAGTTCAACAAGTGGTTAGACAACACGCCTGCGACTTATAAGCAAAACGAGCAAGTGGATCTCATTATCGCTGAGCGCAGCCAGTTAGGTTACAAAGCGATCGTGAACGGTGAGCATTGGGGCATGATTTTCCCATCAGACATCATCGGTAAGCTGTTCATAGGTAAAGCGCTAAAAGGCTACATTAAAAACGTTCGTGAAGAAGACGGTAAGATTGACTTGTCTCTTCAGAAAATTGGTGTGGCTAAAATGGATGACCTAAGCACTAAGGTTCTCGATCTGCTTGAGAGGAAAGGTGGTTATTTACCTTTGAATGATAAATCTTCTCCGGAAGTTATTTTCTCTGCATTCAGAACCAGCAAAGGTACGTTCAAGAAGACAATTGGTGGTTTGTACAAGTCTGGCAAGATCACTATCGACAAAGAAGGCATCAGCCTAGTTAAATAAGCGAGCTTGTCGGTCAAAAAAAAGCCCAAACCTTCCTGTTTGGGCTTAGGGGAAAGGGCTCCGAAGAGCCTACGCTAATCGTTGTAGTTCTTTGCCTAATAGACAGAAGTTTAGTTTAAATTCACCAATATGCGATTTTTCATAGCGAAAGTAGTGACTTGAATTGATGTTTATGTAATTAAGCGTTGATTTGACGATGTTTTTATTTACGCTAATTGTGCTAAAAGCAGTTAAACGTCGTTAAAGCTGAATAGAAAAAGCCCAAGCAACTTACGTTGTTTGGGCTTTTTGTTTTTTGCTAGTAAAAGGCGGTGATGCTTTTAATCGAACGACTAGAAAAGGTTTTTATCGCGCACAAGTTCTCGCGGTAAACCGTTTTTCACTCGGTTTCCTACCCACTTGCCAAGGCCAATGATTGCGCCGTTATACTTCACCAATACTTCCCCTTTGCCCGGTAGGCCTTCAGGACGCACATCTCGTCCCATAAACCATTCGCGAGCATCTTCAATGCATAGCTCTACAATATTGACTTCATTGCCTGTAGCCAGTGTTGTGGCTACCTGGTGCTGCCAGCGATAGCCTTTTTTATGAGTCTCAGCGATTTTTATGCCCATGCGAGAGAAACGGAATGCACCGATCATAGGCTCAAGCGCCTCAGGGAATAGCCAAACGTCTTTATCTCGGATCCAAACTTGAGTATCACTTGGTAGTTCGATATCGAGTGCGCCCAGCAGTTGTTCAGCGACTTCTTGTTGAGCTTTCTTTGTTGCCTTCTCGAATGGGAATTTACCCATTCGTTTTTTAACTTCTGGTGGAGTCACAGACGCTAGTTTACGGATACGTGCAACAAAGAAACCTTCAGAGTCATACACCTGAGGGAAGATGTGAAGAAAGCCTTCTTCAGTAGTCGTTGCTTTTGCGTTGTCGAACAGTGATTCAAGAGATTCAAACTCAACCGCATCACCAAAGGTTTCTTTTAGGTGATGGCACACTTGTTGGTTCTCTTCAGTGCTTAACGTACATGTTGAGTAAACCAAAACACCATTAGGTTTAAGAGCATGGAATGCACTTTCAATTAGGTCTTTTTGCGTGTCGGCAATATCGACTACAGATTGATACGTCCAGTTCTTCATCGCATCGGCGTCTTTACGAATTGTGCCTTCACCAGAGCAGGGTGCGTCTAGCAATACGGCATCAAACTGTTCTGGTAACCAACCTCCGAACACACGCCCATCAAAATTGCTTAGTGCTGCATTACGAACACCACAACGTTCGATGTTTGCATGAAGTACTTTTACTCGGCTTGCCGCGTATTCATTGGCAACCAATACTCCACGGTTATTCATTAATGCTGCAATTTGGGTCGTTTTCGAACCTGGTGCTGCAGCTGTATCTAACACGGCTTGATAATCTTCTTCGCCTTGAAATAGCGCAGAAGGCGGCATCATAGAGCTAGCTTCTTGGATGTAGAAAAGCCCAGACATGTGTTCCGCCGTATTGCCTAGAGGCGCTTCACTTTCATCGGCAGTGATCCAAAATCCCGTTTCACACCACGGTACAGGTTCCAGTTCCCACCCTTTATCTTTTGCACGCACGAGGAAGTCTTCGACACTGACCTTCAGTGTGTTTACACGAATGCTTTTACGAAGTGGCTTTTGACAAGATGCGACAAAAGAAGCCATATCTAAATGGCTTGGCATGATGCCTTCAATGTGAGTTAGAAATTCTTCAGGAATATATACGTTAGCGTGCAAAAGTGTATCTCGATTTATAGCGATAATGCGGGCAGTTTAAAGCAAAATCAGATTGTCCTAAACCATATTTGTTTCAAACAATAAAAATGCAGCTCAATGGCTGCATTTTTAAGAAGAATTCATCTTCCATAACAGGTGCGGACTTAGCTTATGGCTTAGGAATAGCTGTTCGCCATGACTTCCATTCGTCTTCTGCTTGTGGATACAAATAGAAAGACTGATCTTCGCTTGCTACGGGTTGTAGCTCATTCGTTGGTGGCGTAGAGAAGGTAATACCCCCTCTGATTAGGCTATCGACTGTACCTGCTTTGATGTTTGCACCAGTGAGGCCGATAGAGACGTCTACGCCAGAGACATTCCAAAAGACACTGTTTGAACGAATCAAATACGCGAATTCAGGTTTTATTTGAATCGTTGAGATAATACGGTCTGCAAACTCGCCGAGCTGTACATCTATAACGGTGCCTATTTCCAACTCACGGAATAGGATAGGTGTCCCTTCCGATACTGAACCGCGTGTTTCACTTTGTAGTTGGAATATTTTCCCTTCAGGTTGTATTGGCCCTTTGCTCAGTTTAAATTTCGTTGCTCTTTGACCTTTATTACCAGGTTCGACGTTGATGTACTTCGAGATCAGTGCTGAAACGTTCTTAATACCGTTCAGACCAATTTCCGGTTCGGCTAACCAGAAATGACTGCCAGCGACCGCAATTTTCTCGACATATTCAGGTAACACGCGAGCTGTAATCTCGATACCACCTTTATTGAAGTTAGGGATAACTAAGGTTACTTCACCCACCGTCACACCTTGATATTTGATTGCTGTGCCTTTACTGACTTCTTGATCTGCAGAGGACGTAGTGATGGTAATCGCTCGACCAAATTTACGAGCTGATTTCGAATCGTTGTACAACTTCCACACGTCACCTAACTTATTGTCGATTCCGGGTAACGAATCAAAGGCGATACCACCTTGAATCAGTGTTTTTACGGGTGCGGCTTTAATGCTGATACCTGATAAAGATGCATCAACCTCTATACCTGAACGGTTCCAGAAAACAGTGTGCTTATTGATCAAATGTGTATAGCGATTTTCAATCGTGACTTTGATTCTTACGCCACCATCAGCGAGTTGGAAATCTGAAATACTTCCTACTTGAAGATTACGGTAGAGTAGTGGACTACCTTTAGAAATTGAAGGTAACTCACTGGCAAACAGTGACAACGTTTTTGAACCAGTCTGGTTGAACTTAGCGATCTCCGCTAATGATTTACTTTGGAAAAGTTGATAGTTAGTACGGGATTGATTTTTACCTTCACTCACAAAGCTTATAGAGCCTGATAGCAGTTGTTTCGCGGGTGGTACCGTTACACTTAATCCAGATTCCGTTAGCTCTGCAGTGGCACTACCCGTGACAAAGAATCGGTTATGGCTTTTGATGAGGTGCGAGTATTCGTTGTCGATCAAGGCGTCCATAAATACTTCATGCTTGTCGCTTCCTGTGCCGACACCATCGACTAAGCCAACATCAATGATAGAACCAACAGCTATGCCTTTGTATAGCAATTGGGTTCCAACATCCAAACCAAATGAATTGTTAGACGTTAGACGAATCGCAACAGATTTCTCTTGTTCCTGACTGAACTCGTTTTTGCGAATAGCGGTAAACTGACGAGATTTTTCACCCTCGCCAGGTACTAATGTTAAGAAGTTCCCTGTTACCAAGTTAGCAATGTTTTTCATCCCTGTTAGAGATAGCTCTGCCTCTTCAAGTACGAATTTACTGCCGCTGTTTAAAAAGTCACTGAATGCAGGTTGGATAGCAGCGGAAGCAATCACGTGTTCGCGACCTTCGCTCAACGATAAGTTGGTGATTTGTCCGATTTCAATGCCTCGATACATGATCGGAGCGCCGGTTGCACTGATCTTGTTGTCGTCTGGAACCGCGATTTTGATAGAAATACCACGACCTGCAGTTTTCAAATCAGGATAGAGTTTGAATTTGGTGTGCATTTCGACCGGTTGACCTTCTCCCGGTGAATCAACCGCAATAGAGCCTCCTAACAGAGCACTTAAGCTTTCTAAACGAACATCAACGCCAGAGAAACCAATACTCGCACCCAAGCCACTGACGTTCCAGAAACGGCTTTGATCAGTAATGATATGACTGTATTCATCTTTAATTGCAGCTTGAATCGTCACTGATTTTGCGTTGTCGTTGAGTTGGTAATTATAAACCTCACCAATCGGAATCTTACGGTAAACGATTTGAGAACCAATAGACACGCCGCCTAGGTCTTTAGTCGTTAACGAAATGTTGAGTCCTTCAGATGCTAATAAATCAGAAGGAGATGAGTCCAATGCATGAAACACAGTTTCAGGTTCTTCTTTAGTTTCACTAGGATGAATCGCAATATAGTTACCTGAAACGAGTGCGTCTAACCCTGATATGCCAGACAAGCTAGCGGTTGGTTTCACTAACCAAAAGCGTGTGCCTTTCGACAAAAGTTTTTGAGCCTCAGGATAGATATCAGCATCAACGTAAATATTGGAAAGGTCTTTAGATAACGTGATATCACGAACCATACCCACCTCTAAGCCTTGGTAGCGAATGGTTGTGCGTCCTGCGACTAATCCAGCAGCATCTGAGAAGTAGATCTGCACACGTTGCCCTGCATCGTGTATCGATTTCATCACTAACCAACCGGCGAGAGCGACAGTTAGAATAGGAAGAATCCACAAAGGTGAGATGCCTTTGTTTTTTCTTACATCTGGTGAATATGACGCTTGTGATTGGTTATTGTTGTTCATTCACTGACTCATCTTTAGAGGTGTAGTTATCCCAAATTAGCCTAGGATCTAAGCTTTCAGCCGCCAACATCGTAAGAACAACAACGACGCCAAAAGCGACTGCACCGTAACCTGGTGTAAAGTTTAAAATTTGTCCACGGTCGACCAAGGTCATCATGATCGAAATAACGAAGAGGTCCATAACCGACCATTTTCCAACCCATTTCACAATGAAATAGATGGTCATGCGTTGCCTGTGGTAGACAGCACGCTTCATTTGAATACAAATTAGTATGTAACTAAGGCCAAGAATTTTCGCAACGGGTACGACAATACTCGCGACAAAAATGATCACGGCAATACCATACATATCACTATTAATTAGAGAGGCAACACCCGAAAGAATCGTATCTTCTAACCTTTGTCCATTGGTTATAAGGATCGATATTGGAATCACATTAGCTGGCACTATGGCGACGGTAGCCGCAAACAATAACGCCCAAGTCTTTTGTATAGAGTAGGGCTTTCGGTGATATAAATCATGGTGACAACGGACGCATGAATGTCCATCTGGTTGAGAAAGGTGGCAGTTGTGACAATGAACGTTCTTACTCTCGACGAACGCGTAGTCTGATTCCTTAGCCCAGGCCTCCCAATAGCGCCTTACACTAATGCGGCTTACCAGCAACACACTGCACAGTTGTAATAGAATCAGGCCTATCAAACCAGGGCCAACAAAAATATCAGAGTAATCTTGAAGTTTGAAACAGGATATTGCGACGCTCACTAAGAATACATCTAACATCATCCAGTGCTTAAGGGTTTGAATAATCGCTAATGCGTAACGAAACGGTGTAAAAACCTTAAAACGCAGTGAGACATGAGTGATGAGTACAGAACTACAAACAAGCAACGGCGCTATAGAGCTACAGAATAAGATAAGTAATCCGAGCAGCGGGAAGCCTTCGCCCATCAAGGTAAATACACCGGATGGCAACGTGGCAGGTATCATCACCCCAATCAGGCGGATGCTAATGAACTCAAAAAAGTGAGAAGGGATAAACAGCAACAGACAAGTGATTGCGATTGCTAAATTTCCGGAAAGGCTAGGTGTGCCACCTCGGTAAAGTTGGGTCCCACACCTAGGACAATAAGCTGACTTGCCGTGCGGTATATCCATTCTGTCGACCGGCAGTTCACAGCCCTGACAAAGGCGTACGGAGCTGCTGTCGCACTGGTGCTCGGTTGTTAACGAAGACTCAGCTGTTAACGAAGACTTAGTTGACAACTGGTGTTGAGTTGATAAAGAGTTAGTTACTGATGGGGAGGTCACACGACCTCCCAAGTTGAAACGTAAGTCTGGCTTGTTACCTGACTTAAATGCATAGAACAACGAACATCAAGCGTGCGATTGCACACTGCCATAGAGTGTTTGATATAGTCCTTGTTGTTCAACCAATTCACCATGTGTTCCCGTTTGTGTTACTTGCCCATCTTCTAAAACATAGATTAGATCGGCTTGTTTCACCGCTGATAATCGATGAGCCACAATCAAAGTTGTGCGATCTTTCAAAAACTCACTCAAAGCTTTATGCAATGCTGACTCAGTTGCAGTATCTAATGCCGATGTCGCCTCATCAAGAATAACAAATTTCGGATTGCTCAACACCATACGGGCAATGGCCAAACGTTGCCTTTGACCACCAGACAGTCGAACACCATTTCTGCCAATTTGAGTATCCAAACCATTACTCAGTTGCTTGATCACATCTTGCATTTGAGCAACTTCGAGGGCGCGCCACAACGACATTTCATCGTATTCAGCACCAAGAGTCAGATTATGCCTTAATGTATCGTTAAAGAGTATAGGTTGTTGTAAAACAACGGCAATTTGATTGCGTATTACATCAAAGCTTATGTCGTCGGTGGTTTCACCGTTGTAGCGTATACAACCAGAGTCTGCTTGATAAACCCCAATGAGTAGCTGGATCAATGTTGATTTACCACCGCCACTTGCTCCCACCAAAGCGACTTTCTTACCTGCCGGTATATGTAAAGATAATCTATTTAGAACAGTGTTTTCTAATGTGTAAGCGAATGTAACGTCGTCGATGTCCACCGTCACTTCTTTATCTTCGCTGAATGGATTGACCTTGCTTATCGGACGTTTTTCTTCTTCTAGTAGAAGCAGGTCGTTGATGCGTTGCAGTGCCGCTTTAGCGCTATACCAAGAAAATTGAATCCCAAGTAACTCTTGAACTGGTCCCAACATGAACCACAAGTAACCGAATACTGCGAATATTTGGCCAATAGTTAGGTCACTGAAAAGTACCATCAGCATCGCGACCGCACGGAAAAGCTCAAAACCTAATAGAAACAACAAAAATGATACGCGACCCGCAGCTTCCGATTGCCATGCGTATTTATCGGCATCGATTCTGACTTGGTTTGCTTGAACTTTAAGTTCATCCAAGAAAATTCGTTCTTTATTGGCCGCTCTTAGTTGATAAATACCGTCTAAGGTTTCTACCAAGCGGTTTTGAAAGCGCTCAAAAGACTGATTCTCATATTTTTTAAGGTGTTTAACCCTGCTGCCTAGTTTACGAGAAAAGTAAATAACAACAGGATTGACCAGTAAGATGAACAACCCTAGTCGCCACTCAAGCCAAAGTAGGACGATTGCCGTTCCGAGCACAGTTAAAAAGCTGATGATAAATTTGGATAGAGTCGAACCAATGAACTTATCAATGGTCTCTATGTCTGTAATTAGATGGGCGTTGATACCGCCGCTGCCTTTAGTCTCGTATTGCCTAATACTGATTCGGCCAAGTTTATCGATCATCTTGCTACGCATTTGGTAGGTGATCGTTTTGGAAACTAAAGTAAACTGACGACCTTGTAGAATATTCAACGCTTGGCTGGCAGAGCGCATCAATATAACCAACAAGAGAGTAAGAGCAATATAGCCAGTTGGTGTTTGTAATGATGATGGAAGTAGGTGGTTCATCATATCTAGACCAGAAGCTGGCTTATCAAGTAATACTTCATCAACCATTAGTGGCATAAGCAACGGGATCGGGACACTAATAAGAGTTGCAAAAATGGCAACAAAGTTAGCAAACAGTAATTTGGACTTGTGTTTTTTTACTTGAGTTATCAACCAAGAACGGCTAATAGTGTCTTCTGAATTGTTCATTGTAATGAGAATAAGTCCTATTTAGTTTGATGGCCGCATTTTACTGCGTTCTCTTGATAATGGAAGTCTCAATTTAATTGGAAGTTAATATGAAAATAGAACATTACCAACGCTTAACCAAACAAGCCGTTGCATTAATTGAATCAGAAACCGATCTAATTGCGAATCTTGCGAATATTAGTTCATTGTTGTTCATGGAATTAGATGAACTTAATTGGGCTGGTTTTTACTTAATGAAGCAAGATAAGCAAATGCAACAAGATGAGCTTGTGCTTGGTCCATTCCAAGGTCAGCCAGCGTGTGTTCGAATTCCAGTAGGGCGTGGAGTCTGTGGAACTGCGGTTGCGACGAATACAGTTCAGCGCATTCATGATGTTCATGAGTTTGAAGGTCACATCGCTTGTGACGCTGCAAGTAACTCAGAAATCGTTATTCCATTCTCTATCGATGGTAAAGTCGTGGGTGTTCTTGACATCGATAGTCCAAATATTGGTCGTTTTTCTCAAATTGATGAAGACGGATTGACATTTTTTATGGCTGAAGTGGAAAAGGTGCTTAATTCGCACGCGAACAAGGCATAAATTATTCTCTTACTGTGGTTTTTCCCAAGCATCTCTCTATAATACGTAAAAATATTTTCTTAATGCTCGCGGAAAACCGCAAAAACCAGGAACCCACATGGAAAACACTGAAAAGTTAAAAAACAGCAAAGAAGTTATCGCATATGTTGCTGAATGTTTCCCTAAATGCTTTACTCTAGAAGGTGAAGCAAAACCACTTAAAATTGGTATTTTTCAAGATCTTGCTGAACGTCTAGATGAAGACGAAAAAGTAAGTAAGACTCAGCTTCGTGCAGCGTTAAGACAATACACATCATCATGGCGTTACCTGCACGGCGTAAAAGCTGGCGCAGATCGTGTTGACCTAGACGGCAACGCGTGTGGCACACTAGAAGAAGAGCACGTTGAGCACGCTAAAGCTACACTTGCAGAAAGCAAAGCTAAAGTGCAAGCTCGTCGTAAAGAACAAGCACAAAAAGCTCGTGAAGAAGGCAAAGCGAAACCTAAGGCGAAGAAAGCTCAACAGCCTCGTCGTCAAGCGCCTAAAGCTCCAAAAGTAGAAAAGCCTGTTGAAACACGCGCTTTGAACGCTGACGAATTTATCGCTGGTAACGAAGTAAATGTGAACATGGGTAAAGGAAACATGGCTGCGACCATTGTTGAAATCAATAAGGAAGATGTGCGTGTTCAGTTAGCAAACGGCCTACAAATGGTTGTTAAAGCGGAGCACTTGCGCGCTTAAAGGAGATACTCCTACGCATGAAATGCCGTTCAAAATTGACACTGATTGCTGCTAGCTTTTGGCTAGCAGCTTCAGCTCAGGCTCTCGAAGCCAAATTAGATCAGGACGATTTACCTCTACTCGTTCCTGAAGTCCAACACGAAACTGCTAGTAAACGTGTTACTTCTCGATTTACTCGTTCTCACTATAAACACTTCAATCTCAACGATGATTTCTCTCAAGCTATCTTTAATCGTTATTTAGAGATGCTGGATTATAATCGTAATATCTTCACTCAAGCTGATATTGACTCTTTCGCTTCGTTATCCGTACAAGTTGACGACCAGCTGAAGGCAGGCAATAACCAGATTGCTTTCGATGTTTATAATTTGTCTATGCAGAAGCGTTTTGAGCGTTTTCAATACGCATTATCTTTACTCGATACCGAGATTAAATTTGATACCGATGAAAGTATTGAGCTCAATCGTAGTGAAGCTGAATGGCCAAAAGATATTGCTGAAGTGAATGAGCTTTGGAGAAAACGCGTTAAATACGATGCGTTGAACCTAAAACTCACAGGTAAAGAATGGCCAGAGATTCAAGAAGTCTTGGAAAAGCGTTATAACAATGCGATGAAGCGTATTACACAATCGCATAACGAAGATGCTTTCCAGATCTACATGAACGCATTTGCGCGAGAGGTTGATCCGCACACCAGTTACCTTTCTCCAAGAAATGCAGAGCAATTCCAATCTGAGATGAATCTATCTTTAGAAGGCATTGGTGCTGTACTTCAGATGACCGACGATTACACCGTTATTCGCTCTTTAGTTGCTGGTGGCCCTGCGTCAAATAGCAAACAACTAAGTGATGGCGACCGGATTGTTGGTGTTGGCCAAGACGGCGAAGAAATTGTTGATGTTATCGGCTGGCGTTTAGATGACGTAGTACAACTGATTAAAGGCCCGAAAGGGACTAAAGTTAAGCTACAGATCTTGCCAGACGGTAAAGATGCAAAAAGTAACGTTGTCACAATTGTACGCGATAAGATTCGTTTAGAAGACCGCGCTGTTAAATCAGAAGTTATCGAGAAAGATGGCAAAAAAATTGGTGTACTCGAAGTACCAAGTTTTTATGTTGGTCTATCTAAAGATACCGATAAACTGATCGCTGAGCTTAAGCAGCAAGGTGTTGATGGCATAATTGTCGATCTTCGAAATAACGGCGGTGGTGCATTAACTGAAGCAACTGAGCTCTCTGGTTTGTTTATCAAAGAGGGACCTGTTGTTCAGGTTCGTGATAGCTACGGTCGCGTCAAAGTGAACAGCGATACTGATGGCGAAATTAGTTACCAAGGACCGTTAACGGTGTTGGTCAATCGCTACAGTGCATCAGCTTCAGAAATCTTTGCGGCAGCGATGCAAGACTATGGTCGTGCAATCATCCTTGGTGAAAACTCTTTCGGTAAAGGAACGGTGCAACAACATCGCTCTTTGAATCATATTTATGATTTGTTCGACAAAGAGTTGGGTTATGTTCAATACACAATCCAGAAATTCTATCGAATCAATGGTGGCAGTACGCAAAATAAAGGTGTAATACCTGACATTGCTTACCCAACACCAATTGATCCTGCAGATACTGGTGAAAGTGTAGAAGACAATGCTCTGCCTTGGGATAGCATTGATAAAGCGAATTACTCAGTGTTACAACGTAACGATGAGAAAATTACTGCTTTAACGGCTCAACACCAAGCTCGCATCGCGACTGACATGGAATTTGGTTTTATCGCGCAAGATATTGAAAAATATAAGGCAGATAAAGACGATAACGACCTTTCTCTTAATGAGAAGGTACGTCAGCAAGAAAGCGATGATGCAGACGTACTTCGTTTAGAGCGTATTAATCAACGTCAAAAAGCCGCTAAACAAGAGGCCTTTAAAACGTTGGATGATATTCCTAAAGATTACGAAGCCCCAGATGCTTACCTTGATGAGTCAGTTGCTATCATGCTGGATATGATCAAGAAGTAGATTCAACGCCTGTTGAAATGTGCTTGTTCAAACATGCACAATTCAAAGACGAATTATCTAAAAAGCGAGCCTAGGCTCGCTTTTTTTGTGCCTTCAATTTGACAAAAAATTTGTATTTCAACTGCTATTTCCACCTCTAAATGCTCAAAATTTAATCTATTTATGCGAGTAATATTGTCATTTAAGTTACTTCGCATTTAAAATTTAGTGACTTAGATCATATTTCTTCGCTTTCTATTCATTACGTGCCTAAGCTTAAAGAAAACAAGGGGACGCTTATGAAATGGATTCTATTATTTTTATCTTGTGTAAGTTTTGTTGCTTTTGGTAGCGAGGTAGCATCGAGCGCACAACAATCAAAAAGCGACAGTAATCTATCTCATTTTGATCTTCCTTTGTTGCTTGGTGATTGGTATTTGATGAACCCAGAACCGGAACAAGAGACTGAAAACTTTAGAGCTATTAAGTTGACACTAGATTCAAATTATTCGTTCACGATAGATATTCAAAAGAAAGACTACAGTGTCGATCATTGGGAAGGTTTGTATAACGCTAATGAAGATACCCTTATTTTGGGTTTGAATACTTCGGAACCTCAGATTTACGCCTACAGTAGTAACCATAACATGTTGAATCTTAATGGTGTTTTGTTTACTAAAGCTCTTCCTAATGCATTGGCTGGCATCTGGTCTAGTGCTGAACTTTCTGGTAGTGACTTAAGTGCCAGTAACATCCAAAAAATGGATTTAGTCTTACAACCAGATTTCGTGTTTATGTTTCGAGTATCTGATGAAGTTGGCAGTGAGGTAGTTCGTCGCGGTGTTTATTATACAGAAGGTGATCAACTGGTGCTCTTGTATGAAAATGGCGAGCACGGAACTCGTTATACTCTGAACAGTGATGTTTTGACTCTTCAAGGTGAAGAGGGAGACATGTTTGCGGTGCTTAATCGGATTCGATAAGCATGAGATTTAGCCGGAAACTCGGTTCGTTGATAATATGGTTTACTGGTCGTTTCTTAGACACTCCTGTCTGATTTGATTGATAAAATAGCAAAACATGGAGGCATTTTCCTACAATGCCTCCTTTTTTTAATTTTCCCCTTGTGTTCTCGGCGCTCAACCTTTAGATATATACAGTTAAATTATAATTACGTATAACGATCAAAAGGAACCCGTCATGGCGCACACACCTCAAGCCAAGTATCGTAAAGATTTTCAATCACCATCTCATACTATTTCTGAAATCGATCTCACTTTCGATTTGTACGACGCTGCTTCCATCATTACAGCGGTTTCGAAGGTTAAACAAGAGAGAGAATGCTCAACGTTAATACTTGATGGTGAAGGCTTGAAGCTTGTTTCTGTTTTGGTTGAAGGCAAAGAGTGGACGCAGTACGAGCAGTCAGAAACTCTGCTTACTCTGAATGACCTTCCGAAAGATTTTACACTAACGATCGTGACGGAAGTGAACCCTGAAGGGAACAGCGCTCTTGAAGGCCTGTACAAGTCGGGTGGTGCATTCTGTACTCAATGTGAAGCTGAAGGTTTCCGACGCATTACTTACTACATGGATCGCCCAGATGTATTGGCGAAGTTCACGACAACGGTCATCGCAGACAAAGCCGAAAATCCATTCCTACTCAGTAATGGTAACCGTGTAGATGAAGGCGAAGCTGAAAACGGTCGTCACTGGGTGAAATGGCAAGACCCACATCCAAAACCAGCGTACTTGTTTGCTTTAGTTGCGGGTGATTTCGATGTACTACGTGACGCATACACCACAAAATCTGGTCGCAATGTTGATCTAGAAATCTTTGTCGACAAAGGCAATCTAGACCGCGCAAACCACGCGATGGTTTCTTTGATTAACTCAATGAAATGGGACGAAGAGCGTTTTAACCTAGAGTACGACTTAGACATCTACATGATCGTGGCCGTTGATTTCTTCAACATGGGCGCGATGGAAAACAAAGGCCTGAACGTATTCAACTCTAAGTTTGTTCTAGCAAACGATCAAACAGCCACTGATACAGATTACCTAGGTATAGAAGCGGTTATCGGTCACGAATATTTCCATAACTGGACTGGCAACCGAGTAACGTGTCGCGATTGGTTCCAGTTAAGCTTGAAAGAAGGTTTAACGGTATTCCGTGACCAAGAGTTCTCTTCTGATCTTGGTTCTCGTGCAGTAAACCGAATCAACAATGTTCGTATTATTCGCGGGCCACAATTCGCTGAAGATGCGAGCCCAATGTCTCACCCAATTCGCCCAGAAAAAGTGATAGAAATGAACAACTTCTACACATTGACGGTATATGAAAAGGGCAGTGAAGTGATCCGAATGATCCATACATTGTTGGGTGAGGAAGGTTTCCAAAAAGGCATGAAGCTGTACTTTGAACGTCATGATGGCACGGCGGCAACATGTGAAGACTTCGTAGCGGCAATGGAAGATGCATCGGGTGTTGATCTGTCTCAGTTCCGTTTATGGTACAGCCAGTCTGGTACGCCGACGCTTTCTGTTGAAAGCCACTACGACGTAGAGAAAAAAGAGTACACGTTAACGACTCGTCAAGTGACAGCGCCAACTCATGAGCAAACGGAAAAGCAGGCTCTACATATTCCGTTGGACATTGAGTTATACACGACAACAGGCGAAGTAATTGCGTTACAATGTAACGGAAAGCCTGTTCATAACGTACTTGACGTTAAACAAACGGAACAAACCTTTGTGTTTGAAAACGTTTCAGAAAAACCAATCCCATCGTTACTTCGCGAATTCTCTGCACCAGTGAAACTTGAATACGACTACTCAGACGAAGAGCTGATCTTCTTGATGGTTAACGCTCGCAATGAGTTTTCTCGCTGGGATGCAGGTCAAATGCTATTGGCTAAGTACATCCGCAGTAACGTTGAAAAAGTTCAACAAGGTCAAGAGTTCGAAATTTCAGCTTCTGTTGTTGATGCATTCCGTGGCGTACTACTCAGTGATTCACTGGAACCTGCATTTATTGCAGAGATGCTTTCTCTACCAAGCCATAATGAAGTGTCTGGTTGGTACAAGCGTGTCGATATCGATGCGGTTGCATTTGTATTGAATTCGATGAAAGTTACGTTAGCGAAAGAACTTGAAGATGAATTATCGGCCGTTTATCACAGCAATGTATTAACCGATTACACGATCGATCATGATTCAATTGGTAAGCGAACTCTGCGTAAAGTTTGTCTAAGTTACTTAGCTCATACTGAGCAGGGCAATGACTTAGTTGTTGCTATGTATCAGCAAGCAAACAATATGACGGACACCATGGCCGCAATGGGTGCAGCAAACAGTGCGCAACTGCCATGTCGCGAAGAGTTGATGGCCGACTACAGTGATAAGTGGAAGCACGATGGTCTGGTTATGGATAAGTGGTTTGCATTGCAAGGCACCAACCCAAGTTTAAATGCTCTTGAAGTGATTAAGGCATCAATGTCTCACCAAGCATTTAGCCTGAAGAACCCGAACCGTACTCGTAACTTAGTGGGTTCGTTCTTGAATATGAACCCAGTTCAATTCCATGATAAATCTGGTCAAGGTTATGCGTTTGCTGGTGAAATTTTACGTGAGCTAAACAGCAGTAACCCGCAAGTGGCTTCGCGTTTAATCGACCCGCTGCTTAAGTTCCGTAAGTACGATGATGCACGTCAAGCTCTGATCAAAAAGGAACTTGAGACGCTTAAGAACATGGATAACTTAGCTAAAGATCTGTTTGAAAAAGTGAATAAAGCACTAGAGGCTTAAGTTAAGCTCTAAAACAGGTAAACTAAATCAGTGGCAGAAGTATCTGTCACTGATTTTTTGCTTTTGAGGCGGATCCACTTGTCAGAGTCGTCAACTCGTTAGTAACTTCAATTTGTTAACAGTCTCAATTTACTAGAATCATTTTTTAGACGTAGATTTAAATCTTAGACGAGATTTTAAGTCTTAAGCGCGGCTTTAAATCTTAGGCGTATTTTGAATCTTAAACATAGCTTTGATTCTTAAACATAGCTATAAGCGCTAACACCTTGTTAATTTTAACCCGTTTGTGCCAAAAAATTCCGGCACTGTATATTTATACAGGCATCGTATGAACCACTATATTTTCCAACTTAACATCTCTTATCAACAATTTTTGGCGAGTTATTCTGGGGCGGCAAGCAAAGTTCAAGTGATAACAATGACAGGTTTACGTTTACAGTTACCTGCAACTCGATTCAGACCATTTCTTACACAAATAGGGGTTAGAGGGCGGTTTAGACTGACAACTGACCAAAAAAATAAGTTTATTAAGTTAGAAGCTCTGTAAAGCTTGGCGTGCCTAGTGAGTTAAAAGGAATCTTAATCACATAATCAAACATTTCACCTCCTACCACCTCCAAAACAATTAACTATTTATCAATAATGCTTTTACAATAAATGAATGCATTACCTTTGCTTAACTCGTTATTAGAAATGAGCTTAACAGCACCCATTCAAACAACAGATTAAGTGATCCCCCTAATAATAAAATATAATTCTAATTGTGGAGTGTGACTATGACCGCACGTGAAACTGTGGTTCCAGTTTTACTTGAAAAAGTTTACAAACTGATTCAAGACAAACTTGACCTTGCTCATCGACCTCTCGTAACTCAACTTGCTCAACACTTGTTTAGTAATGTTTCTCATGATGATTTAATTCAGAGAAACGAATCCGATTTATATGGTGCTGTAGTTAGCTTATGGCATCACATCAATGAAAAGAAAGCTGACGAAATTTCTGTTCGAGTCTTTAACCCAACAGTAAGCCGTCAAGGCTGGCAATCTACTCACACTATCGTTGAGATTGTGGTACCAGACAGCCCATTCCTCGTTGATTCAGTAAAAATGGCATTAACTCGCCTCGATCTTTCTTCTCACCTTATGCTTCATAACCCGACGCAAATCTCACGTTCTGATAAGGGAAGTGTGGTTGGCATGAGCAACAACGAAGGTGCGTTCCAATCGCTTTTCCATATCGAGGTTGATCGTCTTAGCAGCAAAGCTGAAATGACGGCACTTAAAACGGAACTACTGGATATATTTACCGATACTGGTTTAGTCGTGAACGACTGGCTGAAAATGGTAGAAAGACTTGGAGAAGTAACCAACCAAGTTGAAGAGCAAAAAGACACAATTCCAGTCGATGGTCAGCGCTTTGATGAAACCTTGGCTTTCCTTCGTTGGTTAGGTGAGCACAACTTTACGTTTATGGGTTACAAGGAATATGACCTTGTTTCTGTAAATGGTGACACTGAATTGCAACCGACCAAGGAGCAAGGTCTTGGTTTGTTCGCGAATTCAGATCGTGTTCGTAATGTTAAGTTGTCTGAGTTTTCTGACTCGGCACGCCTAGAAGCGAAAAAACCTTATGTACTTATCGTAACCAAGGGCAACACGGCTTCACGCATTCACCGCCCAGCTTACAATGATTACATTGGTATTAAGAAATTCGATAAGAACGGTAAAGTGATTGGCGAACACCGCTTTACTGGTCTTTACACTTCTGCTGTTTATAACCAAACCGTTGAAACAATTCCTCTAGTTCGCGAGAAAGTAGAGCGTATCTTAGATGCGAGTGGTTACCGTAAGGGATCATACTCTTACAAAGCATTGCACAATATTCTAGAAAATTACCCTCGTGACGAATTGCTTCAAGCGCGTGAAGAAGAGTTGTTAGAAGTGGGTACTGGTGTTGTACAAATGCAAGATCGCGATCTTCTCCGTTTGTTCGTTCGTAAAGACCCGTTTGGCCGTTTCTTCAGCTGTATGGTTTACGTAACAAAAGATCGTTACAACACCGAGCTTCGTCGTCAAACCCAACGTATATTAAAGCAATACTTCGGTTGCGAAGAAGAAGTCGAATTTACGACATACTTCTCTGAAAGCCCACTGGCAAGAACGCACTATATTGTTCGTGTTGATAACAACAACATGGATGTGGACGTGAAAACAATTGAGCAAAATTTAATGGAAGTATCGTCTACGTGGGATGACCGCCTGTCTGAATCAATCGTTGCTAACTTTGGTGAGAGCAAAGGTCTTCCGTTATCGAAAGAGTACATGCGTGCATTCCCACGTTCGTACAAAGAAGACATGATGCCTGGTTCTGCGGTTGCAGATATCGAACGTTTAGAAGCGCTAAGTGAAGACAACAAACTTGGTATGCTGTTCTACCGTCCACAAGAAGAAGCGGCGGATTCTAAAGCGGTTCGTTTGAAACTTTTCTACCATAGTGATGAGCCAATTCACCTTTCTGATGTGATGCCAATGCTTGAAAACTTTGGTTTACGCGTAATTGGTGAATCACCTTACGAAGTGCGAAAGAGCAATGGGGTGACTTATTGGATCCTAGATTTCTCTATGTTGCACAAGAGTGACAAGACAATTGATCTGCGTGAAGCTCGCGATCTTTTCCAACAAGCATTTGCGGCTATTTGGGCGGGTGAGTTAGACAGCGATGGTTTCAACCGCTTGGTACTGGGTGCTGGTCTTTCTGGCCGTGAAGTGTCAATTTTACGTGCTTATGCTCGCTACATGCGTCAAGTTGGTTTCCCATTCAGTCAACAATACATTGAAGACACACTGTCTCATTACCCAGATTTGGCGAAAGGGTTAGTGAATTTGTTCGGTAAGCGTTTCGATCCTAAATTGAAAGGCAGCGCGAAGGGTCAACAAGATCTGATCAAGAAGATTACTGAGCAACTTGATCACGTGGAAAGCTTAGATGACGATCGTATTATTCGCCGCTACATGGAAATGATCTCTGCTACGATTCGCACAAACTATTATCAAGTCGATGAGAATAAGCAGTCTAAACCTTGGTTGGCTCTGAAAATGAGACCAAGCGAGATCCCTGATATCCCAGCACCAGTTCCTGTGTTTGAGATCTTCGTTTACGCACCTGATATTGAAGGTGTGCATCTACGTGGCGGTAAAGTGGCACGTGGTGGTTTACGTTGGTCTGACCGTCAAGAGGATTTCCGTACTGAGATTCTAGGCCTGGTTAAAGCACAACAAGTTAAGAATACTGTGATTGTACCAGTAGGTGCGAAAGGTGGTTTCGTTTGTAAGCGTCAGCACATGATGTCTGGCCGTGACGAAATCTTCGCTGAAGGTCAACGTTGTTACCAACGCTTCATTCGTGCACTACTAGACGTATCGGACAACATTATTGAAGGTGAGGTTATCCCACCTAAAAGCGTCGTTCGTCACGATGAAGATGACCCATATTTGGTTGTTGCTGCCGATAAAGGTACTGCAACATTCTCAGACCTCGCAAACTCAGTAGCTGAAGAGTACAACTTCTGGTTAGGTGATGCGTTTGCATCAGGTGGTTCAAACGGTTACGACCATAAAGCTATGGGTATCACGGCGAAAGGTGGCTGGGAATCTGTTAAGCGCCACTTCCGTGAAATGGGCATCAACTGTCAAACCACGGATTTCACCGCTATTGGTGTTGGTGATATGGCGGGCGATGTGTTTGGTAACGGCATGTTGTTGTCTAAGCATATTCGTATGCAAGCTGCGTTTAACCACATGCATATCTTCATTGACCCGAACCCAGAATCAGCATCAAGCTGGGTAGAGCGTGAGCGTTTGTTTAATCTACCTCGTTCAAGCTGGGAAGATTACAACAAAGACCTTATCTCTCAAGGTGGTGGCATCTTCTCTCGTCGAGCTAAGTCTATCTCTTTGACGCCTGAAATTCAGAAAATGCTAGGAACCAAGAAAGCATCAATGGCACCGAACGATTTGATCAAAGCGATCTTGTCTATGCAGGTTGATCTTCTATGGAACGGCGGTATTGGTACTTACGTTAAGTCTTCAAACGAAACTCATACCGATGTGGGTGACCGTGCGAATGACGTACTTCGTATCGATGGCCGTAACTTGAAAGCTAAGGTTGTTGGTGAAGGCGGTAACTTGGGTATGACTCAGTTGGGTCGTATTGAATACGCACTAACTGGCGGTCGAGTTAATACTGACTTCGTTGATAACGTTGGTGGTGTGGATTGTTCGGATAATGAAGTAAACATTAAGATCTTCTTGAACGGATTAGTGTCTAACGGTGATCTAACCGTTAAGCAGCGTAACCAAGTTCTTGAGTCGATGGAAGATGAAGTTGGCGAGATCGTATTAGACGATGCTTACTGCCAAGCTGAATCTATTTCCGTTACTGAGCATCAAGGTGTTGGTTTAGTTAAAGAGCAGATTCGCTTTATTCATACAATGGAAAAAGCAGGGTACTTGGATCGTGGTTTGGAATACATCCCAGATGACGAAACACTGCTAGAGCGAGAAAAGCAGGGCCAAGGTCTAACAAGACCAGAGCTTTCTGTTCTTGTGGCTTACGGGAAAATGGTTCTTAAAGAAGATCTTGTTAGTGATGATATCGCTAATGATGAATTCCATGCTCAACAGCTGATGCAATACTTCCCAACAGCGTTACGTCGTAACTACTCTGAACATATGGATAACCATCCACTTCGTTCAGAGATCATTGCGACGGCATTGGCTAACCAAATGGTTAATGAGATGGGATGTAATTTCGTGACTCGCTTGCAAGAAGAGACGGGTGCAAATATTGTTGATATTGCTAATGCTTACGCTGCATCTCGTGAAATCTACGGTTTAGGTCAGGTTCTTAAGAGTATTCGTGAGCTCGATAATATCTCAAGTTCTGAAGCTCAATACGAGTTGCTTTACCACGTACGTCGTACACTTCGTCGTATCGCTCGTTGGTTGTTAAGAAACCGTACCGGTAAACAATCAGTGAATGGCTTGATCGAGTTGTACCAAGGTGATGTGGCAACGATTACTGAAAATCTGGATGAAAACCTAGTGGCTTCAGAAGTAGAAGAGCACCAAGCAATGGCGCAGGTATGGATTGATCAGGGTGTGAATTCAGAACTTGCGAATTCAGTTGCACGTTTATCTAGCTTATACTCAGCACTGGATATATCTACAGTAGCTCGTGAAACGGGTAAAACAGTACAACAAGCGTCTAAACTTTACTTCAATCTTGGTGACCGTTTGTCTCTGCATTGGTTCTTGAAACAAATCAATGGTCAAGCAGTAGACAACAACTGGCAAGCATTGGCACGCGCGGCATTCAGAGAAGATCTAGATTGGCAGCAACGTCAGTTAACTGGCCAAGTACTTAACTGTGGTTGTGCTTCAGATATTGACGTGATTAAGGCACTTGATGATTGGATGGAAAGCAACTCGGTTTCATTACATCGTTGGGAAAGCATCTTGAACGAATTCAAAGTAGGTTCGGTTCATGAATTTGCTAAGTTCTCAGTGGCGTTACGTGAGTTGATGTTATTGAATCTAAATTGCATGTCTAAAGACTAGTAATTAGGTAAAGAAGAAAAATACGAAGGCAGGCCATAAGGTCTGCCTTTTTCGTTTGGCTGAACAGTGTTATTTAGCAGAACAGTGTCATTTGACCGAATAGTGAATGACGAATCCAATTATTTCGTTGAGTCACTTATGGTTGTTCAAGTTAGCTTTTAATTGGCCGAGTTGACTGATGCTCGTTACATGAATGATAGTCAAATGGGCGATTCGCGGGAGGATACGGTAACGTTTGCTTAATAATAAACCTCATTCGTTAGCAAACTCGATTATCTTACCCTTACAGACAGTAATAGATTGAATAGTTGGGTAAATAAGTAAATAATATCGCCCCGTTTACACGGCGCTTTTTTCTATCGGAGGCACAATGCTTTACCGTCTAGCCAGAACTGGCTTTTTCCAACTTGATGCCGAAAAGGCTCATGATCTTGCAATTCAAAATTTCAAACGCTTCACCGGCACACCTATTGATCTTTTGTATCGCCAACAATTACCTCACCGACCTGTCGAGTGCATGGGTCTTACTTTTAAAAATCCAGTTGGCCTTGCTGCCGGCCTAGACAAAAACGGCGAATGTATTGATGCATTTGGCGCAATGGGTTTTGGTTTTGTAGAAGTAGGGACTGTTACTCCTCGTCCACAAGCAGGTAATGACAAACCACGTTTGTTCCGTCTTGTTGAAGCTGAAGGTATTATCAATCGCATGGGTTTTAACAACCTAGGCGTAGATAACCTAATTGAGAATGTTAAGAAGTCGAACTATGACGGCATCTTAGGTATCAATATTGGTAAGAACAAAGACACGCCAATTGAAAAGGGCGCAGAAGATTACATTATCTGTATGGAGAAGGTATACCAATACGCAGGTTACATTGCGGTAAATATCTCTTCACCAAATACTCCAGGACTTCGTTCGCTACAATACGGCGAAGCACTTGATGATCTGTTGTCTGAACTAAAAACCAAGCAATCTGAATTAGAAACGAAGCATGGCAAATATGTCCCGCTTGCTCTTAAGATCGCTCCGGATCTAAGTGACGATGAAATTCGCCAAATTTGTGAATCATTGATCAAAAATAAGATCGATGGTGTGATCGCAACAAACACAACATTGGATCGTAGCATTGTTGAAGGTATGAAGCATTGCGATGAAGCGGGTGGCCTAAGTGGACGTCCTGTTCAATCTCGCAGTACTGAAGTTGTTCGTAAACTTCATGAAGAGCTTGGTGACCTAGTGCCGATCATTGGGGTAGGTGGCGTTGACTCGTATGTTGCTGCAAAAGAGAAAATGATGGCAGGCGCTAAGCTTGTACAAGTTTACTCTGGTTTCATTTACAAAGGTCCAAGCCTTGTAGGCGATATCGTTAAAAACCTGTAGCCTTAAATAGCGATAGGTTGTATTCGCTATAGTTCGTAAATATCTGAAGTTTTTGAAAAGCTACAGTCCGCGAAGAGTGAATGTTATTAATAAGCTACTGTTCGTAAAATAGCAGTGCTTATAAAAACCGTAATCTGGCATCGTCTCATCAAAAGAGACACTGTAACTCACTGAGTTGTAGATAAAAGCGATAAGAAAGAGGAATTCATTTCCTCTTTTTTTTTGCCTATTGCTCAGTAAAATTACTGTAATTGAAGGTAATTTTGCGTTTTACCTAATGGAATGGTTCAACAGTGTGAGACGAAATGATGCTTAAACCTAGCGATACATGGAGTTGGTATTACGATGAGCAGCAATGTTCATTAATGCTAAACCTCGGAGAGGATATGATTTTCAAAACGAATCTGGTCCGCAACAAGCTGGTGGACTGCGCGTTTAAAGATAATGAATTCACCGTTGATGACGCATCTTCATACCAGACCTTCAAAGAACAAATTTCTGGCTTAGAGTTGTCTGAGCCTCGCCAAGCTGAACTCGCACTTTATTGTGTCGCAGCAAAGCGCTTTCACAAGCCTGTACAGCCTAAGAGTTGGTTCTTCGACTCACAAAGCGTAGGACATGAGTACCCTCAGGAAGGGGACATTGTACAAATGAGTAACGAGCATAGCCTAGGTTACTTCATCGTACTAGAAGTGGGAGAGTGTGCAAGCCTATGTGCTTTTGTCGACCTAGAAGAGTTTCTGCTTACTCCATCAAAAGGGTTGCGATTCGGAGACTCGATTAAGGTTATGCACGATAGAATGGTTAACGCGAACGCTATCCTTCATCACGGCCATATCGCTATGGTAGGTTAACCTCCAATCTAGAGCATCATTTCTAACACGTGTAACAACTCATAAACCTGTAAAACCTTCCTCATAATCGGCTCAATAGCCGATTTTTTTGTGCTTAAAAAACCTCATCTTGATAAATGCATCACTGCTTATTCATTTAAATAGTGAACATTCGACTATTTTTTCACCTTAATTTCTCCCCATTTTCTTAACCAAAAGTGCAAACTCCCCATGTTTATTCCCTGTTTTAGTTCGTTTGTAACCCAATTACACCATTAATTTAATATTGGTATATACCAATTTAAGGGTGAATAACAATTCACTTTGGTTTTTTAAGGTTGGTATGACGGTTATTCTCGTGGGTTAGATAGGTATTGTGTTGTAAGGGCGTATGGGTAAGCGATCGCTCCGCGGTTGCGCATTTGCTAAACAATTAGTAGAAAGATTCAATGAAAAGACGAGTTTAGTGTGATGCTCTCATAGTAAATTCAGGTATAATCGAGCTAATTTTTATCAATAAAAGAACACTATGAATCAATATCTAGCGGTGACCTCAAATGGCCTTGAGAATTTATTAGTTGAAGAACTAACCCAACTAGGGATTACAAACGCAAAACCTGTTCAAGCAGGTGTTAAATTCAAAGCCACAAATGAGCAAATTTATCGTTGTTGTTTGTGGAGCCGTTTGGCTTCTCGATTTGTACGTGTGCTTTCTGAATTCACTTGTCTGGACGACATGGATCTTTACCTTTCAGCGACAGCGGTTAATTGGGTAAATCAATTCCATAGTTCAAAACGTTTTGTTGTTGACTTTAACGGTACGAATAACGAAATTCGTAACAGCCAATACGGTGCGATGAAAGTAAAAGATGCGGTTGTAGATTGCTTCGAGAAGAAGTCTTTACCGCGTCCTTCAATCAGTAAAGAAAACCCAGATATTCGCATTCACGTTCGTCTTCACCGTGATAAAGCGATTCTTGGTGTTGATATGGTAGGTAGTGGTCTTCATCAACGTGGTTACCGTCCTGAATCAGGTCGTGCACCATTGCGTGAAACGCTAGCTGCTGCGGTTCTTCTTCGAAGTGGCTGGGATGCAACAAAACCTTTCTTAGATCCTATGTGTGGTTCTGGTACTTTGGTTATTGAAGCGGCAATGATGGCTGCAAACCTAGCTCCGGGTGTTAAGCGTCAGAAATGGTGTTTTGAATCACTAGAAGATTTTGAACCAGAGCTTTGGGCTGAAGTGAAAGCTGAAGCGAACGTTCAAGGCCGTCGTGGCGTTAAGAAAGTAGAATGTAAGTTCTACGGCTACGATAATGATGAACGCATGATCAAAACGGCGCGTGACAATGCACGTCGTGCTGGCGTTGAAGAGTTGATTGAATTCGAAGTAGGTGACGCTGCAAAGCTTAAGCGTCCAACAGAGTTTGCTGACGGTGTGATTGTTTCTAACCCACCATATGGTGAGCGTTTAGGGACAGAACCCGGTCTTATTGCACTTTACACTGCTTTTGGTGCACAACTGAAAGCGGAATTTGGTGGCTGTAACGCTTCAATCTTCTCTAGCTCAGACGAACTGTTAAGTTGTCTGCGTATGCGTGCTGACAAACAATTTAAATTGAACAATGGTGCGTTACCGTGTCACCAGAAGAACTATTCAATTTCAGATCGCCCTATGTCAGAGCGTCCTACAGAGCAGCAACAACAATTGGTTGCTCCTGATTTCGCGAACCGTCTTAAAAAGAACATCGGTAAAATCGGTAAGTGGGCTAAGAAAGAGAAATTAGATTGCTACCGCATCTATGACGCAGACCTGCCTGAATATAATGTAGCGATTGATGTCTACCCAGGTCACCTGGTTATTCAAGAATACGCAGCACCTAAAGATGTGCCTGAAGATAAAGCAAAACGCCGCCTAACCGACATTATCCGAGCTTCTATCCAAGTGACCGGCGTTGAAGCAAACAACGTCGTGCTTAAGGTTCGTCAGAAGCAGAAGGGCCGTTCTCAATACCAGAAGATGGCTCAAGACTCTTCTAACCTAGAAGTAAACGAATACGGCGCTAAGCTGATTGTTAACCTTCATGACTACCTAGATACTGGCTTGTTCTTAGATCATAAGATCACTCGTCGTCGTATCGGTGAGATGGCTGCTGGCAAAGATTTCCTTAACCTGTTTGCTTATACAGGTAGTGCATCTGTTCATGCTGCAGTAGGTGGCGCACGTTCAACGACAACCGTTGATATGTCTAATACCTACCTAGAGTGGGCAAAACAGAACATGGACCTTAATGGTCGTGTTGGTCGTCAGCATCAATTCGTTCAAGCAGACTGTTTACAATGGCTAGCTAAAGAACAAGGATCTTATGACTTAATCTTTATTGATCCACCAACGTTCTCAAACTCTAAGCGCATGGATCAATCTTTTGATGTTCAACGCGATCACATCCAGTTGATGGAAGACTTGAAACGTATTCTCCGTGAAGAAGGCACTATTGTGTTCTCTAACAACAAGCGCCACTTCAAAATGGATGTTGAAGGTCTAGAAGAACTAGGTCTCACGGCTCAGAATATTTCAGCAAAAACGCTTCCATTGGACTTCTCCCGCAACAAGCACATTCATAACTGCTGGTTGATTACACACAAGTAGTCAAAGAGATTGTATAAGGATATATAGTGCTGACTCTCTACAGTACAGAAGGGTGCCATCTATGTGAGATGGCATTTAAACTTACGGAACAGTTAAATATTAGCCATAAAGTCAATGTAGTCGATATCGCATTGGATGATGAGCTCTTTTCCCGTTACGGGGTCACTATTCCGGTACTCAAATTTGAAAGCTCTGACCTTTCTCAAAGCTCAGAGCTTAACTGGCCATTTGGCTTGTTAGAACTTAATGATTGGTTAAAGAAGAATGGCATTACTTACAATTCATAATGGGCAATTAGCCTTTGGCGATCACCCATTATTAGATCGTGCGGACTTCGCGCTGCAAGAAAATGAACGTGTGTGTTTGGTAGGGCGCAATGGCGCTGGTAAGTCTACGTTGATGAAGATCTTGTCTGGCAACATCATCATGGACGACGGCAAGATGCAGATCACACAAGATGTGGTTGTATCTCGTCTAGAGCAAGATCCACCGCGTAATGAGCAAGGTTCTGTTTACGAATACGTATCTGGTGGTTTAGCTGAGGTAGGTGAGTTGCTTAAGGAATACCACAACTTACTTGATGTGATTGCTGAAGATCCGAGCGAGAAGAATTTAAACCGCCTCACTCGCGTTCAAGAGAAATTGGATCACGCGAATGCTTGGCGTTTTGAAGATCGTGTAAGCAATGTTCTTGATGCACTTAAACTAACCGCAAACACGAAACTAACGGAATTGTCAGGTGGCTGGCAACGTAAAGCAGCACTTGCACGTGCGCTTGTATGCGATCCTGACGTATTACTGCTTGATGAACCTACTAACCACCTAGATGTTGCAACGATCGAATGGCTTGAAGGTTTTTTAAAGGACTTCCGCGGTTCAATCATCTTTATCTCGCATGACCGTGCTTTCATTAAATCAATGGCAACACGCATTGTTGATCTTGACCGTGGCAAGCTAAGTTCTTTCCCTGGCGATTATGAAAACTACTTACTAGATAAAGAAGAAGCACTACGTGTTGAAGAGATGCAAAATGCAGAATTCGATAAAAAGCTAGCGCAAGAAGAAGTCTGGATCCGTCAAGGTATCAAAGCTCGTCGTACACGTAATGAAGGCCGCGTACGTGCTCTTAAAAAGTTACGTGAAGAGCGTCAAGATCGTCGTGAAGTTCAAGGAAAAGCGAATATTCAGATCGATACGTCTGGACGTTCAGGAAAAATTGTATTTGAAGCAGAGAACCTTAACTTTGCGTTTGAAGGCAAAGAGATCGTTACAGACTTTAGTTTCAATATCATGCGTGGTGATCGTATCGCACTTATTGGGCCAAATGGCTGTGGTAAGAGTACGGTTCTTAAATTACTTCTTGATCAACTTAAACCTGATTCAGGTCGCTTGCATTGTGGTACTAAGCTTGAAGTTGCGTATTTCGATCAATACCGAGAAATTTTAGATCCTGAGAAGTCGGTAATTGACAACCTTGCTGATGGTAAGCAAGAAGTAACAGTAGGTGGACGTGAGCGTCATGCTCTAAGTTACTTACAAGATTTCTTGTTCTCTCCTAAACGTGCTCGTACGCCTGTTAAAGCGCTCTCTGGTGGTGAGAAAAACCGCCTGTTATTGGCTCGTATTTTCCTTAAATCGAATAACTTGCTGATTCTCGATGAACCTACCAATGATTTAGATATCGAAACATTGGAACTTTTGGAAGATTTGCTTGCCAACTATGAGGGTACGTTGCTCCTTGTGAGTCACGATCGTCAATTTGTTGATAACACGGTAATGACGAGCTGGATTTTTGAAGGCAACGGTGTAGTGGAAGAGTTTGTTGGTGGTTACCACGATGCTCAGAAACAAAGAGCACAAGCACTTGAGTACCGTCAGGTTGAAAAGCCAGCAAAGACGGACAAAGTTGTTGAGGAAACTCCCAAAACTGCGCCAGTTAAAGCTAAAACCAAGAAGTTATCGTATAAGCTACAACGAGAATTAGAAACGCTACCAATGCGTTTAGAAGAATTGGAAACCGAGATTGAAACTCTGCAGCAAGAAGTTAATAATCCAGACTTCTTCTCAAAACCTGTAGAGCAGACACAACCAGTTTTAGATAAGCTATCTGCAGCAGAGCAGGAGCTTGAAGTTGCATTTGAGCGCTGGGAAGAGCTCGAAGCAATACAACAGGAAAGTTAAGAAGTAATAATGACTTGTACTAAATTTAAATTAACCACAGTTGCAGCCCTAGTTTTGGCTGCAACTAATGCTAACGCTGCGCTTTACAAGGTCGTTGAAGTTACGCCTTCTATCACAGATGCATCTGAAATCTATGGTGTCGCGATTCAACCTGGTGCTGCTACAGACGGAACGAACGATCTTACGTTAGGTTGTTTTGACTCAACGGCGACCAACTGTGCTGATAGTACATTTAAACTTGCTGGTGAAACTCGCGATACTCTTGAAGCTGTAAGTTATCGCGAGGAAGTTCCTTTCGCAATGGATGCTCCATTCCAATACATTCAAGAGCGTGACGATTTCGAAAACTATTGTTATCGAGAGTTGAGATACTCTACGTGTGAAAGTTGGGCAGACAATCGTTGGAACGATACTTGGAATAAGGAAAGAAACGACCTTACTTACGTCAATGCAAGAGCATTTGTAGAAGATGGAACTACATTTGATAGCCGCAATACTGTAATTAACTCTCTGGATGACAATGCTCAACCTGTCGGCGTTAAATCTGAAGGAAGTATCCGTAATAATGCGTTGTTTACGACTACTTCGGGACCTGCTGGTTCTTCTGAAACTCGTGCATGGAAAGCTATAACGGCAACCAGCACTGTTTACAATGTAGGTAGTGTATCTACGAAGGGCCCTAAAACAGATACTTCGGATACAACGTTTAGCTCTAAAGCGGCAATCTGGGATGGAAATACAACAAAAGAAATCGATTGGGTCAGAGGGGGCGACGCTCAACAAAATGATTATTTTGCTCAAGGCAGTATGCGTTCAATTGTTGAATCAAGCTCGATTTTTTATGGTGTGGGCTACAACACTGTAGATGGAAATGGCGATCTACAAGACATGAATGCAAGTGTTTTTGTCAGTAGTTCAGTGGATATCTCTAGCGCTACTTGGACAACGAAAGTGATTAGCGGTGCAGAGGTTAAGTCTGGTTCGTCAAACGATGATGCTAGATACAGCAACTCTGTTGCGACCGATATTAACGATAACTTGTTTGCTGTGGGCTATTCTAAGCGTAATGGTTACGTTCCAGAAAGCGGTAGTGCCGGTAACAAGATCTTCGTTGTCACCGATGCATCTGCATCAACTCCGACTGCAACATACTTGTCTGGTGGTATCTTCTTTGGTGGTTCGAGTGGTGAAGCTAAAGCGGTTAACAACTTCAATGAGTTTGTCGGCCAAATTGACGCTGAGACGACTCGTGAAGTCGATGGTAGTGAACGTAGACACCGTGGTTTTATCTACCCGTATCAAGCGACCGGCACTGATGCATCAAGAATTGCGCTGTTTGAGAGTAAAGCTTGGTGGTTAGATGATCTAACAAATGGTGTAAATGCTGATGGACAAGATTATTCTGATGCCAATAACCGTTTCCGAATTATTGACGCTTCAGGAATTAACGATGCAGGTGTGATTTCAGCAACCGCTATTAAGTGTACAGTCGGTGGAACGACACAAGCATACGATACAACGTCACATAACTCTTACTGTGGTGCAGCGGCATCTAATGCGGTAGAAGAAGTGGTAGCCGTTAAGTTGGTTCCGATCTCTGGTGCAACCAAAGCTGACATCCAAACTCGTAGTGCAGACACTGAAAAAGTTGATCGCCAAGGCGGCAGTTTAGGTTGGTTTGCTTTGACTGTTCTTGGTCTGTTAGGGTTCCGTAGAAAATTTAAATAATTTTATCTCTTGAGCCCGAGTTCACAATTTTGAACTCGGGCTTTTTTTCGCCTTGAGAAAAGTGAAAAGTTGGTCGATTCTTAAAGTTGGAGTCACAAAAACTCCGCTAAGTTGTAATCATTGTATGTTAGTAAATTAACACCCGTATGAGGACTGCACTATGAAGAGACAAAAGCGTGATCGCCTAGAACGAGCACAATCTCAAGGTTACAAAGCTGGTTTAAATGGCAGGTCACAAGAAGCTTGCCCATATAGCCAAATGGATTCCAAATCGTATTGGTTAGGTGGTTGGCGTGATGCCAAAGATGATAAGCATTCAGGTCTCTATAAGTAGATAGGGCAAACATATTCAAAAGTTAAGGCTCCATGCTATTTACAATGGCTGGAGCCTTGTTAGTTTCTGAGATACATACAAGGCCTTATAAACCGTGGATTAGCCACAGTGATTTAAGGTTGTTTCGCTGGTGGACATATAATTATTCAGTTTAACTAGCTATACCCTAATGCACTATAACTAAATATGTTAAGATAAAAATAAAGCAACCATTAGCTGCTTTATTAAAAATCTAACTATTAGATTAGAATGCTGACGTATCTTGGAAAAGGCCAACTTTCAAATCTTTAGCAACATAGATCTCTTTGCCATCAACAAGTACGCGACCATCTGCAAGACCCATAACTAGGCGACGGTTAACCACACGTTTCATGTGGATTTCGTAAGTTACTTTTTTCGCAGTAGGTAGAATTTGACCAGTGAATTTCACTTCGCCTACACCTAAAGCACGGCCTTTACCTTTGCCGCCAACCCAACCAAGGTAGAAGCCAACAAGCTGCCACATTGCATCAAGTCCTAGACAACCAGGCATTACTGGGTCACCAGGGAAGTGACAGTCGAAGAACCATAGGTCAGGAGTAATATCCAGTTCAGCAAGAATCAAACCTTTACCGAAATCACCTTCAGTCTCAGACATTTTAGTGATGCGATCCATCATCAACATGTTCGGTGCTGGTAGTTGAGGACCTTCTGGCCATAGTTCGCCTTGGCTTGATGCTAGAAGATCTTCGCGAGTGTAAGAATCACGTTTGTTTTGCATTATCAATTACTCCGATTTTTGATAGGTGCATTTTAGTGAACAGGTGTACGCTAAACAAGTCCGATCAGTACTAGACAAACCAGTTTTTAATGCGTGCAACAATTCCAATAGGGTGCTCATGTCTTTCAAAGTTTTCAATACGTTCTGCGATTTTGCTCAGAACGCTTTCTTGTTCATCGTCTCTAAATGGTTTGTTCATAATTAGAGGAATTGCTTCATCTACATTAGACACAGACCAAATATGGAATTCTTCATTTTTTATGCTTTCAATAAGGTCAGGCTTGAGCGCAAGGTGTCTTAAGTTAGATCTTGGAAGAATCACACCTTGTTCACCAGTTAAACCATTGTGTTTGCATACATGGTAGAAACCTTCGATTTTTTCGTTAAGCCCACCGACTGCTTGTACACGACCAAACTGGTCAACAGCACCTGTTACAGCAATTTGTTGATTGATAGGGTATTCAGACAGAGCACTTACCAAAGAGCACAGCTCTGCAAGAGAAGCGCTATCGCCATCGACTTCGCAATATGATTGTTCAAATACTACAGATGCGGCGTATGGCAGGGGATCTTCAAGGTTTAATGCACTGCTAACAAACGCTTGCATGATCATCATGCCCTTCGCGTGCAGGTTACCACCAAGCTCAGCTTTACGTTCAACGTCGGTAATGTCTCCATCACCAAAGTGAATGACACATGAAATTCGAGCCGGTTCACCATAAGATACAGGGTGTCCAGGAACATCGATAACGGTTAGACCGTTAACTTGACCCACTTGCTCACCCTCGGTTTCGATAATGACTTGGCCATCTCGAATATCATCAAGAGCGCGTTCTGGTAGGTACGACTCTCGGTGGTATTTATGTTGTTGAGCTTGTTGAATATGGTGAACATCAATCTCGCTATTGTCCGCTTCAACTAAAGCTTCATTCAAAAGCGCATTATGCCAAATCGGGCATAAGGGGATGTAACTTTGATCTTCGGTCTCTCTTGCTCCAGCGGTAAGAATCCCAATTAGCGCCTGTTGCGTGATGTTTGGGAGGTTATAACGTTGCTGAAGCCACTTTAGATATCCAAGATACTGAGTCAAAGTGTCGTGTGAGATCTTAATGTCTTGCTCTATTTCACTGAATAGGCAAAAACCAGTTTGAATATCGCTATCCAGGTAATCAAGGTCACCCAATTGAGCTCTGTCTCCAACTACAATCAGCTTAATGTTGTAGGTAAGAGGTAAAGTTGGGGATTGATTCAAGTGTTCAGGGTTACTACTGATTGGCTCTATTGCTTCACCAAGAAGCGCAGACTTTAATAACAACCAGCTTCCCGGGTTTGCCAAGATCAAGTTTGCTGAAACGATCAGGTAGCCGTTGTTTGCCCTTGATAACAAGCCGGGTTTTGTAGCAATAATCTTACCGTCTTTTGATTGGACTTGGTCAAACAGAGAAACAGCGTTTAAAGATTCGGTTTTTATTACCGGAAGAGTCTGGTCGTCTAATGCAGTAGCTAAAGATTCAACAATCATTTGACGATAGATCGAGTTGTCCTGGGCGTTTACAAGTAATACACGCGAAAGGTTGGACAAGCGGACAAAGCGGGTTAGCGCGTCTCTGAATCTATGTTGAATGTCTGAAAACGGGAAAGGCGAGATGTCAGGGAATTGCTCTAATTGAGCGCTATATTCGTCGTACTGAGGCGTAACATGTCGCCAATCTACTTGAGTCATTTAAGTTTCTGATTATGATAATAAGGTAGGGAGTATATAGAAAAACCGATCTGGCTTGTAGCTCTATGTTGTAGTTACTAATCACTAAGCTAATATAAGTATGATCTTGGTCTATTCTTTCAAGACAATAATTGTTAAGTAGCCCATTCTGGGTTACGCTGTCACTAGAATCAACTCTCGAGATTAGACATGAAATATCAGCAACTTGAAAACTTAGAATGTGGTTGGAAATGGAACTATCTGGTCAAAAAATGGAAAGAAGGTGAATCGATTACCTGTCACATTGATTCAAGTGAAGCTGATGTCGCATTACAAGCTTTATTGAAGCTAGAGCACCAACCTACAGGCGTGCTTGAGTGGATATCTAACAATATGTCTCCAGAGCTCGATAATAAGCTTAAACAAGCGATCCGAGCTAAGCGAAAACGCCATTTCAATGCCGAGCAAGTTCACACCAAGAAGAAGTCTATAGACCTTGATTATCGCGTATGGGAAAAGCTGTCTCAACGAGCGAATGAATTGGGTTGTACGTTATCAGACGCAATTGAATACTTAGTGAGTGAAGCCTCTCGTAGTGAACAGGCAAGTAAGACGGTAACCAGCCTTAAAGAAGACTTGAGCAAACTCCTTTCTGACGACAAATAATCATCAAAGTGGTGGCATTATGATGTACGTAATTTTAATCGGTGCGGTGTTGGTTTTTTGGTTAGTTGCAATTGATAGACCCGTGTTGAAAATCAAATTCAATAACGGATCTATTGAGCAAGTTAAAGGGCATCTTCCGCCGAGCTTTAAACATAACCTTCAAGAAATTGGTCACAATAATGCGTTTAAAGGTGAACTTAAAGTGTATGCGAAACGCGCTGGCTACAACCTCAAGTTCACTAAAGATATACCTAAAAGCGTACAGCAACGTATTCGTAACGTATTCCCGCATAATGGCTTTAAGTCTAAAGGTTCGAAGAAGGCATAATTGTCAAAAATTTCGTCCGAGTTAGTAATTAGTCATACTTAATTAATCCTCAGTTTCTCTCAATTGTCTGCATACTGTTCTCAACTTTCATAATGGAGAACAGATATGAGATATCTAGTATTCTTTTTTTATTTCTTACCTTTGCATGCACTCACTGATGATGCATTAGTTAATCCAGTAGCAAAAAAGATCAAAGCGACAGTTATCAAAGGATTCAACAAGAGCAATGTTGAAGTCGAGGGGTATTGTGATCTTATGATCGAAATGAAGCATTCTAAAGGCTACGCCAGAATCAAAAAGGTTAGGGCGTCTGGCGATAGTACGGCATGCAAACACGCTAAAATGTATTTGCCGAAGAAGAAAAAGTTCAAATACAGTTTCCCTGAGAAGTTTATTCGATTACACATCACAGAATTAGCACCTTAGTGCACTATAACTAAATTATCTTAATTCTTTTGAAACAATTTCGTGAACCAATCTCTAATTTCTATTAATATTAGTTTTATTATAAAGACAGAATATGTCGGCAAAAGAAACTTAGGGCAAAGGAAAGCACGGTTGTTGTTAGCAAATAAAAATTACCCCCCTGAAGTGATTGAGATCTCTAGAAAGGTCTCAATCAATGTTGAGGCTCGCTTTAATCGATGGTTGATCTCACCAGAGTATAATCTTGAGCAAGGTACAGTAGACACATTACTGAGTTTGGAAAATAGATACTGTGATAGTGTGATATTTGATGAGTCTGACCGCATATCCCACAATCAACGTATTTTACTACGTTGTGAGCAGGATCGAGTCAATGTGCATCGCGAGAAAGTCGTCGCGAAGCAACAAACACTGCGATACGTTATCGATGATGTGAGTAATGCAGCCTCGGCTCTGATGCTTGAGAAGCTTCAAGGTACCTTAATAAGTTCGTTGTTCTCAGACCTACCAGATTACAACCAGTTCGCTAGCGTTGCCTATTCGCCGTCCTTAAATTTTTCTAAACTTCATGAAATATCAGCTAAAAGTAGACCATTAAGTTCAAGTTTAATCGAGTTTGTTTCCAATCATGAGTTTACCGAGAAGTATGGAAAGAAATCCAAGGTGATTCTTGACCCTAAAGTTGCAGCGCGACAGCTCGGTATCGAGAACTGTCGCTTGTTGTTTCCATTGCTCATGAGCCAACAATTGATTAAATGGAATGACGGTAACATCAAACATATCGTTCCCAAGGTTTGGCAACACTTAGTGGTGACTTCAAACGTTACGCGACTTCGACTTCAAGAAACGTCTGTGAAGGAGCCCAAGGCTGGGATACTTCTTGGTGTGCTACGAGTTTTACCTTTATTTTTGATTTGTAACCATTTCTCATCAACATTTGAAGATGCGCTGGTGAAAACGATGCTTGGGTACAGAGACGCGAGCGACAAACATGATGAGTATTACGCTTGCACGGAAGTTCTCCCAAACACCCAGTTTCTAGAAACGATGGTTGAAAAATTAGAGCTTAAGCTACTAAAAAATCTTGTTGATTTTATTGATTGGAGCCCGGGTAACCAGTTTATAAAGAGGGCACTTCTTGAAGAAGTGAATGAAACCCCAGCACTTGAGCGCACCGTCTATGGTGCTGCATTGGCTCAGGGTAGAAAATTCTCCATATTTGAAGCTTTGGATAATAGTGACTTATTCAATGCAAAGCATCGTCCTTATTGGTTCTCTACGGTACAAATGGCATCTTCGACGGTTGAACAAGTGCAAGGTAGAATACCAGGGAAACTGACCACGAATATGTAGACACAGGTTGAGAATAAAATTAAGAGATCCATATCTAATTGGACTTTTAATTACACTGTAAAATTTCATAACCACTTCACTTAGCTGGTTTTTTTGTTCGTAACTAGTTTAGCTTACCGCTTCAAACGTAAATGAATCATGTTTTACCATAGCGTGTTTAACGGGAATACCAAGGCTTTGACAAGTCATCAAGACTTTCAGTTTTCGGTCAACAGGAGCGTGCTCTGAGAGGATCACTGCTCTTAAGCATTCTTTGTTCAGATACAATTTATTCCCGACAATTTCTTCATCAGGTAACACCCATCGATATTCTTGTTCGTGACGCCAGTTAGAATGCTTAGTTTTAAATAACTCCGACCCCAACTTAGTTTCTTTCAACTTAACTTCTAACCCTGTTAACGACGATAAATTAAATATGGCGGGGTTATCTTCATATTGGACTTCAAAGCAGTTGAGATTAGCCTTGCCGTTGTAAAAGTTAAGATCATACTCGATACACATACCTTTAAAATTATCGCCATATTGAGACCACAGTATGGGGTGACTACTCGATTGAGAAAAGCACATTAATTTAAAGTTGTTTTGAAGGTTCTCGTTGAACTCGTGATTCGATTCAAAAGGATTATTAAAGGTTTTTGCGTAATCAAACCATAACGAACATTCAGATATTGACTGTATGTTTCGATCGTGAAGGGATCTGAACTTATAAAGCTTAGGCAACATATCAAACACCTATTTTACAAAATTGCCTGATGTTAACACTTAAAATCACAACGGAAGTGCGAATGCATTGCATTTGATTGCTTAATCACCTTATTTGTTCATATAACTGATTGATAGATCAAAATTTAAACACGAAATAGTAGCCTGTTTAGGCGGTTTGTTTCGTGTGAACCTAATTGGTAAGGCAAGTATCATTACAGATAAGAGACAACGTAACGTTTTGTTGGGGTGAGTTGTCTAGAGAGCTTATGTGTACAGGGGAGAAAAGTATCACAATTAAGCCGAACTCAAAGAGTTCGGCTTAATTGTGATAGAACGTTCTATTGGAGATAGTTTAGAAGTGGTACCTTGCTCCAAAGTAAGCTGTTTGTGATGAAACATCTATGGAGTCTATTTCAACGCGTGCATTTCGGTAACCAAGGTGAATGTCTATATTGTCTGTAACGATTGCACCAAGCTCACCACCAACTTGGTAACCAGTCTCAGACTTAGAGTCAGAAACCCCAAAAGCTTTCGCCTCCATATCCATAGAGCCAACCCCAGCTAATAGTGATACATATAAATCGACTACGTCACCTTTAACAATGAACTTCGGTTTGATATTTACGAAGAAAGCTTGGCCTTCAATGTTCATTGTATCGCTAAAGTTAACTTTTCCAATTTGTCGGTACTCAGCCTCTAATCCTAACTTGACTACATCGTGAGTATTGAACTCATAACCCCCAACTAAGTTGTAACTCAGGTCGGATAGGTCAGATGAATCTTCAATTGCACTGCCGCGGTATTCTAATTCAGTTTCATTATAAAAGCCGACATCAACTCCAGCATAAAAATTACCGAGTTCTTTAGAGGAGGCTTCGTTGTCACTAGCTTGTGCGTATGAGCTCATACCAAAAGCGGTCAATAGTGATAGGGCGATCATGCTGATTTTCATATTAAGCCTTTTATATAATAAGTTATTGATTTCGAAAATATGTTAACAAATAAAAGATATACCAACGAATGTAAAAACTGTCTAAGGATATGATTTTAAAGACTTATTAGTGATAGAAATACCAGCATCTCAGTTGTAAGACAAAGTGTTACGATCTAGGAGATAGTGTTGCGTTGTAACTTATTATTAACCAAGCTGTACATTGGAGGGCAAATTTTAGTGGAAATGCAGTTTGAAATAATGACTATGGAGCTCCCAACAAATTTACCAGGCAAAGATGGTAAACAAGCCAGAACGATAAGAGAACAAATAGGATATGTATATCTAGGTGGCAAGTTCCCAGTCGAAATGAAGCTATCATTACAAGACGACCGATCTGCATATAAATCAGGAAATTACGAACTTGATAGCTCAAGCTTTACCGTGAATAGAGGCTGATAGATCCGAGGTTTACGTTGTGAATGTGGAAGCCATAATCCGTCGGCGATCATCCATTGACGGAGTGTTTCTTTAGAGACTGATAGATTATGTAGTTCAGTCAGTTTTTCCAGAGCGAACGTTGGTGAGAAGCCAGAGTAATGCTCACGAATAAGTTTCAGTATTTCAATTCTGAAATGTTCTGAATAGCGTCGATTACTTGGGCGTCCACGCGCTGCGCGTGTAAGACTTTGAGCTCCAAGAGAGACAAGTTTGTTCACCAAACGTCGGATATGACGCGCAGACAGATTCAAAATGATAGCAGCGTCAACTTGGCGTAGTCGTTTTTCACGTACGTCAGTAAGCACCTTGAATCGATGATCGTAATAAGCATCCGGATAACTCCTAAGCAGACCAATATAGGTAAGCTTAGGAGGACATTTTAAAATGGCTCAAACCGGACATTACTAAATTGCTCTGGCAAGCTCTGTCAATCCCGTTTTAAAATGTCCTCATTTGTCCCAAATAGAAATGTCCCCTTGTTAGGTCTTTCGACTGGAGGTTTTGAATGGTTCGGTGAGCACTGGGTTGATGGCTCGAGGGGCTGTTTGAAGGGCTCTTTGTTG
>NZ_CAWQUW010000025.1:0-42829 GCF_963898195.1 Vibrio sp. L3-7
TCGGGCGTGAATACATGGCATTTGCTGCTTTGTTGCCTTTTACTGACCGCCTCCCCTTTCCTTTCTATTGGAAGGGCGTTCATTTCGTTTCGGTTCAAAAACACACCCAATCAGTCCGTCAACTCACACCACCACCATCAAAAAATGCTCGCAAAAAACATTATCGTAAACTCAAGAACACGATCATGACCCCTCAAAATTGGAAACAACACGTCTGTCGCAATCGCGGTTTGAAGTCTGTAAACGCTTCCTTGTTGCCTTTAATGTAATCGAGAAGAACCATGGGGCTCAACGGCAACACCTTCACTCATGCGGCCCAAAGCATTCCCCAAAATATGGGGAACTAACAACGTCCATTTTTCAACCCACCAGATGCACGACACCCCTTTTGATAAAAGCGGTGCGATGTCGTGCCTCTTTTATTTACATTTAAAGGTAACCACATGAAAGATAAAACCTCACGCTTCAACCTTCCTCTTACGTATTGGCGTCACTTTTGTACGCTACTGGCCGTCTACTTTGCCTGTGCGTCACCCGCTTACGCCGATGACCTTTTTGCCAGTGGTAAAGATACCGTGACCAACACGGTAGGGACGGGGTCTTCTGGCGAGTTCTACATTCTGGTGGCAGGCCTGATTGGCGGCATCATCGTGGGCATCATGCAAAAGAACTGGGTGGGTGGCATCATCGGCTTTTTCGTTGGCGTGGTGTTCTGGGAAGTTGGTAAAGGGTTTGTAGGCTTATAAACCACATAAGGAGAGCGCGAAACTATTCGCCCTATTTCACTATGGATCATCAAGACAAACAAACCCTCTTCGCTTTTCCAAACTACTTACAAACCGACGTCAAAATAGTCGGATTTCCAATCGATGAAATACTCCCTTCTATCTTGTTGTTTTTGATGTTGTTCAACATCAATCGGTTGGTCGCGGTCGCCGTGTGTATCGGCTTTTTCCTCACCATTCGCAGCTTAAAAGTCCGACACGGCCCCAAATTCATCATTCACTTCATCCACTGGTATGGGGATGACACAGCGAATAAAACCATTTTTAAACGCACGCCCCCCGCCACAAAAAAATATTGGATTTACTGATGCTCAATGAACATAACGGCGAGGCGCTTAAAGCGGCTCGCTTTATCAATTACGTCCTCACCGCGGTGGTGTTGATCACCGCCTTAGGAACCGCTGGGTTGAGTTTTGCTTTATTAAGCCAAAACCAAGCGGAAAAGCGCACCTTCGTGCCACCTCATATCGACCGAGCGTTTACGATCTCAAGCGATGCGGTTGATGAAGCGTATCTTTCTATGATGGCCGATTGGTGGATACACCTAAAATTTAATGTCACGCCCTCTAACGTTAAACGTCAATTCAACTTACTCATTACCTACGTGCCGCCTAAATACTGGAGTGGCTTACAAGACAAGTTGATGCGAGAAGCCGAATTTATCATCGAGAACGACGTCACCAGTTTTTTTGAAGTTGACACGCTGTCTATCAACCTGAATGAAATGAAAATACGGGTCAAAGGCACGCTCAACAAAACCATCGCGGGGCGCACACTTGACCCTGAGCCCGTGACGTATCTACTCCAAGCCGATTACTCAAGTGGCTTGATTGAACTTCACACCATCGCCCAAGAGATACCGTTATGAAAATACGCTTGATTTATGCTTTTTTTGGTTTGTTGTTACCCATCATGAGCCACGCCCATACGATTGACGCAAAGACCTACTATTTTGAGCAAAATGATACCATTGTGTTGCCCTTATCCTCGGTCAACACCAACCGTTTAGTAGTGAAAGACGACAAGATATTAAACCTTCATTGCCCTAGAGGGTTTTGTCTCGCTAAAGCCAATCAACGAGACCAATCGGGCTCTATTACCGTCAAACTCAACATCGCCTTGCCTTTTACCGCGCACGTCACCACAGAGAAAGGTCAAAATTTCTCGCTTTTTATCAACCCTAAAGCCGTCCCTGCGGTGGTGAATGAGTTTATTCCGCTTCGCTCTACTGCAGAGAAAAGTGTCTTTGAAAAAGATCTCGAATACCCTTTGGCCTTGGGGCAACTCACCAAACAAATGATACATTGGCAGCGTTCAAAGACGCCTATCCCAGGGTTTCGTGTCCATCCGATTGACCCCGAAACCCTCCCCAAAGACACGTCGCCACTGGCCATTATTCCGCAGACCCTTTTTGTAGGCCGCCCCTTCTCAGGGCTTATTTATCAAGTTAAAAACCAATCCAATGACACCGTCACTCTGACCGAAGCGCAATTTTACAGTTACGCCAGTCGGAGCGCCTCACTTGACCGTTATACCTTACCCCCAGGTGAATCTACACATCTGTACATCATCACAGGAGGTCGCGAATGAAACGATTGAAACAGTGGCTTTTTAGAGAGTCAGACTTAGAGGATGGAGTGCTCGCCAATGACCAAAGTAAGCAGCGTAACCAAATACTCAGCCTGTTAGCCGTTGCGCTCTTAGTCGCAGTTTTTTTTGCGTTTAAAGCCTTTAAACAACCTCGAACCTCGCTAGATACTGCGAAAGAAGTCGTTGAGTCAGCCCCCAATTTTGGGGAAATCATTACTGATGATTTTACCGACAAAGACAACCGCTCAGCCTTGACCTTACAAGGTCAAGACATTGAAGACGTCAAAGAAAAGATGGAAAACCTCAATCGAGACGTCGATCGTTTGATGACGAGCAACGAAAATACGATTTCGCAAATGAAGAAAGAGAACGAGATCTTACGCGAGGAATTACGCCAACATCAAGAAGCGCAGCGCACCATCGCCTTGCCATCAACCCAATCGCTATCCTCAAAGGAAGCCGGTCACCTCACCGTCATGGGAGAGCCTGCGCCGTTTGGCTCGCGCCCACTTCCTCCCAAACCTTTACCCTCTTACGCCACCAATGATCTGCAAAAAGAGAGCTTTCAATACAGCAAAGCCGATAAGGCCTCGTTTGATGACCAAGGGCAAGCGTTTGACTCGTTTGATTTTTTTTGGACAGCCTCCTCAGAGTCAGCGTACCAACGAACCGTCGACAATTACGTCCCGTCGGGCACCTTTGTGACCGCCAAAATCACCGGTGGCGCCGATGCCAATGCCGGGGCGTTCGGCCAAAGTGATACCGCCCCCATCGTGTTTCAAACCGTGCATGAAGGCGTGTTGCCCAATGGAGAAAAGAGCCACCTCAAAGACTGCACCATCATTGGGAGCGTGTACGGTGACCTTTCTTCCAATCGCGGCGTGGCGCGCACTCACACCCTCAGCTGCATTCGGGACGGTCGAATTTTAGATATCCCCGTTCAAGGCACCGTCTTTAACTTTGGGCGCAATGGCATCCGTGGCACCTCGATTTTACGTAACGGCAAAATCGTCCAAATGGCGGGGATCTCAGGCATCTTAACAGGACTGGGTGAGACCGGGGCGGGCTTGGCCAGCACCACCTCAACCTCAGCGCTTGGCTCAACGTCGAGCCTCAACAGCAAGGATGTGGGATTAAGTTTATTGGGCAATGCCACCTCGGACGTGGGGAGTAAGCTTTCGGATTACTACATTGCCTTAGCCGAGTTATATCACCCCTTCATCGAAATCAATCCAGGGGGCATCGTGAATATCGTCTTTACGAAAGGGTTCCCTCTGGATGATGAGGAAGCGATCAAACGCTATGTTGATCATCAGACAAAAGAGCAAGAGCAAGCAAAACCAGACACCCTTTTAGAAACCATCACACTCAACCCTCTCGCGGCAGAAGTTAACCAACAATTAAATTAAGGTCGGCTTTTATGACTATCAAACTTTTCACAGCGCTGCTTATTAGCCTACTAGCAGGTTGCTCTGCGGGCTTTCAAGATGAATTTAGTTGCCAAAAAATCGGCGGTATACCCGGCTGCGCCAGCATGGATGACATTCGCAACATCTCGACACACCCAACAACACAACAAGTCGCCGAGGCTAACGTCCTGGCTTCCCACCCTTTTGCCTTACTGCCAAGACGCACCCGTGAAGGCCATCCTATTCGAACCCAAGACACGGTTAGGAAGGTGGTGATTTTTCCCTTTACTTCGGATGACACCACCACTTACCTCGACACAATGGATATTTACATTGTGTTAGACGAGTCTACCTGGACAGGTCGCCCTGTTCAGGCTATCAAGAAGGATTAACGCCATGGGCGTCTCAAAAGATTTAAAGGGTTTTTATCAAGAAGCCAAACGTGAATATAACCACCTTCATTCTGAACTGCCTTACCGCACTTTTGATGCGCAGCACAGCCTCTTTCATAACAAAAAGGGCGTAGGATTTGGATTCAAATTGAGCGTCTTAACGGGGGCGAATGACGACATGGTGGAGGCATTTAACCGTCTCATCATGGATTTACCGCCTGGCCATAAATGGGATTACCATTTTTCCATGATGGGCCACAACCACGTGAGTCATTTGATTGAGCAAAATACCGCCTTGAAATCCGCTCGTGCGGGTATTTGCAGTGAATTAGCAAAACAAGAAGCCGATTACGCCAACTTTGCGGCTCACCACGGCTTTTTTCATCGTCAGAAGCATTACTTTGACATCAAAGATTACAGCGCGTGGTTGTTTGTCTCCAGTACGGACGATGTTGATAGTGTGTTGGATTGCAAAGAGGCGCTCACCACGACTTTATCCCAAATTGGACTGGAGCTCACGCCGCTTACCCCCGAAGGCTTAATCAACTACGTCGAAGGCATTCTCAATTTTGACCCCACACAAACCGCCCCTCGCGGATCTGACTACGCACCAGAAGCGTTGATCTACAAACAAGTCCTCTCTCCTGATACCGAGTTTTTAACTCGCCGACATTACACCGACGTTCGCTTTAGTAACCGCCAACATCAAACGGTGACCTCGCGGATCATTTCATTGGGTTTACGCAGTACACCTCGAACTTTCCGCCTTTACGCCTTGCCCGATTGTTTTGCGTCCTTAAAGAGCGTGGCCAAAAATGTGCAATGTCCACACCTCATGACCCTCAATTTTCGCCATCAAGAATCGGGCAGTTTTGCGACCAAAAATGGCGGACGCATTGGAGAGCTGGAAAAAACACTCAAGTCCCCGATGGCATTTTTCTTCCCTCAAGCGAAGAAAGAGCAGAGCGAACGCGAGCAAATTCGAGATGAAATGTCGGATGGCATCAACAGCATGGCATACATGCACCTGACGCTGACGTTATTTACCAACAAAAAATCCGAGCGACTGCATCGCACTACTGCCATTAACGCCTTTCGCTCTGGCGGGATTGATTTACAAACCGTCTCGATGCTGCAAAGCCAAGCGCTCATGACGACCTTACCGTTCATGATGACCGATGGGTTTTGGGCCGATTGCGACCGTGCTGGACGCATTCAAACCGTAAAAACCGGCAATGTGGCCAACCTCTTGCCTCTTGTGATGGACGTAAAGAATTTCAGTGGCGGCATGATGCTTCCCACCATGCGCCAACAAGCCTTTTGGTTTAATCCGTTTAATTGTGGCTCAGATAACTACAACATCGCCCTGACCGGAGGCTCCGGGGCAGGAAAATCCTTCTTTGTGCAAAAGCTCGCCGAAACCCTCTTTGCCATGAACGGTAAAATCTGGGCGTTAGATAAAGGAAAGAGCTTTAAAAAGCTCACCTTGATGCTTGGCGGCCGCTACATGACAGCTGAGAAGATTTACCTCAATCCATTCACTCACCTGGAACGCATTGCCATGGGGGATGACTATACCGATGAAAAAGGCGAACAGGTCAACCCTCTCAAGGAAACGCTGCACACCATCACCGGACTCTTTGCGACCATGGCCTGCCCCACACACGAAATGGGAGATTTTGAAAAATCGGTCCTCGGTGATTGCATCATTGCGGCTTGGCAGGCACACAAAAGCGAGACGTTGGTTGACCATGTGCAAGAAGCGCTGTTTGCGGCGGCCGAAAAACAAGGCGGTGATCGCCGCCTTTCTGATATCGCCATGCAACTGAATAAATACCGCTCAGAGGGGATCTACGGTGACACCTTCAATAAACCGTCCATGCTGGATCCCAATGTCCACTTTACCACCATTGAACTCGACGGATTTCCCTCGGACATCATGCGACCGGTGATTTTTGCGCTGATGTCGAGCATCACTCAGCAGATGTACCTTTCAGGCTCTCGTTCAACGCCGAAGATGTGCATCATTGAAGAGGCGTGGTCTCTGATGGCTGGCTCTAATGCACAGGCACAAGAATTCATCAATACCGGTTATCGCACCGCCCGAAAATTTGGGGGTTCGTTTTGCACCGTGACGCAAGGGATTGAGGATTTTTACAGCACACCTGAAGCGCTCGCTGCGTTCAATAACTCCGACATTCACATCACTCTGCGTCAAGGCAGTGGATTGGCGAAATTCATCAAAGACAATCCTTCACACTTTTCACCCTATGAGCAATTTGTCATCAAGAGTTTTGAAAAGTCCTCCATCGCCGGTTACAGCTCTGTCATGCTAAAAACCGGTGATGTAACGACCTTTCATCGCTTGTTTGCCGATCCTTTTACTCGTGCGTGCCTTTCGACAGAGCCGCATGAGTTTGAGTACTGTGAAACCTTGATGAACCAAGGCGTCCCACTCATGGATGCGGTCAATCAAACCGCAGAGCATTTTTACGGACCAGAAATTGAGATCTTCAACACCCTCATCTATGGTAAGGAGGCCAAATGAAATCCATCCGTCACACACGTCTTGTCGGTGCCCTGTTTGCCATAGTGTTGATGATGTTCACGCTGATGGCCGTCAAGCTCAACACCGCCCCTCAAATCGTGGTCTTCGATATCGAACAAACGTTAGCGCAATATCAAGACCAACTCATTGAAGCCAACCTCAGCGATCAGGAGCACAGCGCGCAATTGGCGACCTTTGATACGGAACTCAGGCGGCTCTTGAAAGAATACGCGCAAGCGCACCATCTCGTGATTATCGTGCCAGGCGCGCTCATCAGCGGCGCACCGGATAGAACCACCGAGATCCAACATTACGTTATTGAGGCGCTTAAAAAGGAGTCATGATCTTATGATTGTTCACGGGCATTCATTCATCAAACCAACAGCACTCTCAAAGGTGCTCGGTCTCACTTTACTTGCCATCGCCCCCACCGCTCTTAGTCAACAATTTGGGCGTCAAGGCGAACTTTTCCCTATTGCAGAGGTAGACATGTTGCAATGGATTAACAGCAGATTGACACACTTAGAAGCCACGGAAGAAACCGCAAAGATGCAACAGCAGTTTGTGGAGAACGTAGAAAATAACGTGCGAAGACCCCCTCCCGTTAAAGGGTTGACCGCCACCACCGCGCCCAACACCTTTTACATCGACCCATCATTAAAGCTGGCCACCGATATCAAAGATGCACAAGGTAACCTCCTTTATGCTAAAGGCCTCGTCATCAACCCTTTTGATACCGACACTTGGCCAGTCGACATTCCCAAACAATCATTCGATTACTCGTATGTGATTGTCTTTCTTGATGGTGACGACCCAAGCCAGCGCGCTTGGGCTAAACAATACCGCGCAGATAAGCCGATAAAATGGACCCTCACCAACGGCAGTCCAGAAAACGTCGCCACGGAGTTTGACGCCCGAATTTATTTTGACCAACAAGGTCACTACAGCCGTCAATTTCAACTCTCACACATTCCCGCTCTGATTGAACAAGACGGAGCGCGGTGGAAGATCACAGAGATCGATGTGACGCCGTTCACCACCATAAACAAGAGTGCGACGAACACAAAATAAGGAGAAAGACCTTGAGATCCCATGGGTTATTACTGCTTGGTTTGTTCCTATTTCCTTGGCAAACCCAAGCTCAATCCGCCGCTTGTACGGGGCATTTCTTAAATCCATTGTCTGATATTTGTTGGGACTGCCTATTTCCTATGACACTGGGCAGTGTGCCTCTCATTAGCTCGACATACCCTGACACCGCCAACCCAAGCATGCCGATCTCCTATTGTCCTAAACCCCCGCCCATTTTTATGCAAATTGGCTTAAACATTGGGTATTGGGAGCCGTATTCCTTGGTGGACGTGACGCGAGTCCCTTATTGCATGGTCAACATGGGGATGCAGTTGAGTAATGACAATAGCCAACAAATAGGAGGCTCGCAGCACGACTCAAGCAGCAAAACCAGCGGCAATGCTTTTTATCACGTGCATTGGTACAAATATCCGGTGATTTACTGGCTACAACTGATGCAGTCGGCCGCCTGCATGGCCACGGATAATTTCGATGTGGCCTACCTCACCGAGCTTGACCCGTTTTGGGATGATGATGAGATGTCGTTCATTCTTAACCCCGAAGCCATTTTGTTTGGCCACCCCATCACGCAGCTCTCTTGCATCACCGAAGCCATGGCGACCACCACCGGGCGCGTTTTGCCTTTTGATGCGCTTTTTTGGTGTTTAGGCTCACAAGGCAGCGTCTACCCATTAACCGGTAATAGCGCTTACTCTCATACCGGCCCTCAAGTTGGCACACTGATGTTAGAGCGTTTTAATTTTAAAATGCACAGGCAAGGCATTGTGTGGGAAACCCGGGGCGAAGATGGCGCAATCTGTTACCAATGGCCAGAGCCTATCTTGCCGAAAAGTCGCTATCGCTATCAATTGTCGGCACCGATTGGTGATGCCGCTCATTGTTATCCCTATGGCACCACCTCGTCACTTTGGGAGCAAGGTAAAGACAACCCAACCACCGGCGGTAACTTTGGTTTTGTGAACTGGCGAAAACGTAATTGCGTATTTTTATAAGGAAATGAGACGATGTCATTTAGCCCAAGAGCCTCATGGCTGTTACTTATTCTGCTGGTTAGCCCTCTCTCAACAGCCGAGAAGGGTTACTCTCAAGAAGAGCTCAAAGCGCTTGCCAAGCAAGAGCAGACCATTGCAGCGCCAACCAATCACAGTGAACTGACCACCTTTCTTGAACGAGGTCAGCAACATAAGCAAGAAGCGTTGTCGATGAATCAACACCTCGATAACGTGTTGCAAGACTCGCCACTGGCGAGTGTTCTTGGGGTGCCTCAGGAAAATCCAAACAAAAAGGCGCAAGGTGTGATGGTGTTTGTGTCGCTTTCCATGCCAGATAACGCGCTTAGACAGCTACTCAAACAAAGTCAGCAATATCAGGTTCCTCTCGTGATACGTGGGGTACTGCCAGAAGGCATGGTACCGACAGCCTCTCGAATACTGAGTTTGTTAGAAGCGGACGACGAAGAAATGGCCATTGATAGCGGTTTTGCCATCAGTCCACAGTGGTTTCGTCAATTTAACATCACCCACGTCCCCGTGTTTGTGGCCATTGGAGAAGCGTGCAATGAAGCGTCTTGCCCGCAAAGTGATTACGACATGGTTCACGGCAACCTCTCCCTTCCTAACGCATTAACGATTTTAAGCCAAGGCGATGTAGGACACATCGCCAAACAAGTGCTCAATAGGAGTTCCCCTTGAATTCGCCCTTTTCACTACTTTTTGTTTTTCTCTCTTTCAGCGCTGCTCTCTTACTCTCCCTTCATACCCTTGCCGCCCCTCAAGAAAACACATTCTACGACAACGTGGAGTGGGCGAAAAACACCCCGAACGAGGCTTACAATGACTCAGAAATGACGCTTAACCTGTCAGACTTCTGCAGCGACAATAATCCAGGGTGTGAAAGCAAAATCCGACAGCCTGATGAAGCCGGGATGACTGATGCACAAATCACAAACCAATCCACGTCGGAGTTTGACAGCAACGAACAAGCTCAAGCGATACAAGAGGGGTTTGACAATAATAGTGCCACCATTAACCCCAATGATGACACGTATCGATTCGCCACCCTTGGCATTGAGAACGCCTATGAAATCAGTCATGGTCAGTCTAATCAGTACGTGGATTGTGACAACGCCACGCAATGCGTCATTGATAACATCGCAAAGCAATGCTACCGACCAACTCACAACCCGGTCCCGTGTGACAAAGTCCCCGTCGCCTCCGTGAGCCTTAGTGAAGTGATCTACCGCTGCCCATCCGGCTGGACAAAGCAAGGGGATAATTGCCAACGCCCTCTCTCACAATGCCGACACGATAATCACAATTACGTGAGGCAAACGGGGGGAACAAGAGGGTTTACAGGGTCAGATACCACGTATTTCTGGGATGGGAAGGTTGTCTCTCCCAACCAAGGCTACACGCTTGGCGATTTAAAACAGACCGACCACATTGTCTGGAAAAGTAACGAATCCTGGTATAAACGCTACCAGATTTGTCGCCCCACCACACAAACGAAAAAAGTCACCTTGAGCTGCTCAAACGGATTCTCCTTATCCGGAGGGAACTGCATCAAGAACAACATTACTTGGCGAACAGAATGCAACCTGATGAACTCATGCAAGATCACTCGCCAGCAATGCATTGAAGGTCGAGCCACCCGCATCATTAATGGCATACCGACCACGCTTGATTGCTGGAAGTATCGGGTTGAGCACCAATGCACTCGACCCAATACGTGCAACGTCCTGCCCGCCGATTGCACCACGACGTCAACCCATTGCAGCCTCCAGCAAAACGGTGTGTGCATTGAGGAGAAAGTCAATAAATCCTGCCCACAGCGGCGCTGCAGTGCCACCCAATTAATCTGTGGAGAAGAGAGCTTTTGTCTGGATGGCGATTGCTTTGAAGCCATGGCGACCACTTCAAACCGCTTTAATGAAAGCACCTCAGCCTTAGCCGCGCTCGCAGAAGCCGCTGACGGTATGGGTAACCCACCGAAGATATTTACAGGCAAAGGCATGAAGTGCACAGACGCCGCTTTTGGTTTTGCCGACTGCTGTAAAGACGGCGGTTGGGGCACGAGTATTGGCATAGCCCAATGCAATGATGAAGAGAAAGCGCTCGGTCAAGCCAAAGAGCAAGGCATTACGATAGCCCTTGGCCGTTATTGCGCAGAAAAGGTCTTAGGCGCGTGTATCCGGGAAAAGAAGACCTACTGCGTCTTTGATAGCAAATTGGCGCGCATCATCCAAGAGCAAGGCTCGAAAGGTCAACTTGGCATCAGTCTGGGAACCGCCAAACACCCCATTTGCGGCGCCCTTACCCCCGAGCAGCTTCAAGACATAGATTTTGAACGCCTCGACTTTTCGGACTTCTACGACGACATGCACGGCAACACCAACCTGCCTTCGGCCACAGAAATCCAAGAGCGATTACACAGCGCTTATCGCCATTAACTTAATCAATGATGAGGACATGATATGGATCCCCTACTCCCTTTACTTGTGGCCACCCTGTCGACAACCGGGTTTGCCATCACCCTTATTCGGCATCTTCTGTTCAAACGAAAACTCCATCAGCTCAAGCAAGAAATGATGAGGCACCAACAACAGCGTGGCATTGATGAAGCACTTTGGACGTTATTTCACACGCGCACCCACAAGATGCTGAGTTTCTGGCAATAATGAGGTCACACCATGAAGGACTTATCCACAAAAACGGTGAACAACTCAATTAACCGATTAACAATCAAACCCCTACCGTTAATGTTGTTGGCTTTATTGGCCTTTCACAGTATCGCCGATGAGCCCCCCAAGGGGTGGCGCTGGTATAACGAGACCAAAGCGCCCAAAGTCCCTCCCAAAGAGGAGGAGAGCCTCCCCCCCAACAGCGTCTCTACCGTGATGAGCGCCACCGAGCAGATGCAATGGTTCCACCGCGCGTTTGATGAAGCGTTAAACGATGCCACCATTAACCCAACCGATGAAGAGAAAAATCTAAAATTGATGAAGCTGAAAAAATTCATCGATGGCAAGACCACGCAAACGGGCATGACCTTCAAAAAGCTCATCAACGAACACCCCGAATACTCGTACACCAAAGACCGCCCCACAGAGCAAGCCGCAAGAGCGACGTACTATCAAGGTATCCAACTCAAAAACGAAGCCACTGTGCGTCAATTGGTACAAGAAGGTTGGGGCCTCTACTTCATCTACGAAGGGCAAGACGCCTTATCTCAAACCCTAGCACCCTCAATCCAAGACTTTGCCCACCGGTACCACATCGAACTGGTCGGGATCAGCAAAGACGGTCAGACCTTTGAGACGATTAATGAAAACCGTATTGATAAGACAGGGCGTGTACAGGTGCGCTACACACCGGCTTTAATGCTGGCCAATATCCACACCAAAGCACTCAAGCCCCTCGCCTACGGCTTCATTTCACAAAAAGACTTGCTCTCTCGCTTTCACAACGTCGCGACCAATTACCAAGACAGCGACTTTTAACTTAAGGACGCCCCGATGAACGCTTTTATCCGCACGTTATTGTTGAGTACGCTGATGACGCTCGCCTCAACCTCCCTCACTCAAGCGCAACCCCCTCATGCGATGACAGGCCAATACGCCTTGGTGTTCTTCCATTTTAGTCAGTGCGCTGAGTGTCACCACTTTGCCCCAACCATGAAGCGGCTAGAGCAAACGACTCAACTACCTGTGTACGATTTCTCCTTTGACGGACAACCCATCCCCGGTTACGCGACGCCTATACCGACCAACTCTGACATCACCGCTGCGTTTTTTGGGGATCTCAAAAACGCCATTACGCCCGCCACGTTCTTAATCAACGTCAGCAATGGTAAGTACGTGCGTTTGAGTGAAGGCAATGTTCCATACACTGAGCTGCTTAAGAGCTACCAAGCCTTGCGCGCCGATGTGGCCATCATGGAGAGTTTACAATGACGCGACCTACCCTCCTGGCTCTCTTAATGAGTCTTTCATGTTCACTTCATGCCGGCGGCTTGGGCGACGCCATGAACAGCTTTTGGGATGACAGCAGTTTTAACAGCAACATCACGAACCCAAGTGCCTATCAGGGTCAATCCGCCACCTACTATAATGCGGGCAGTTTGTTTGCTCGCACCAACATCAAAAACATTCAACTGGCCGCCATCACCTTGCCTTCTGTCAGCGCAGGGTGCGGTGGCATTGACGCCTTTATGGGCGGCTTTTCTCATATTAACTCTGACCAACTGGTGGCTTTTGGTAAAGCCGTCATTGCCAACGCCGTGCCCTTCGCGGTGGATTTAGCGCTGCAAACTTGGGCGCCGAGCATCAAAGAGAATCGGGACAAACTGCAAGCCATTGCTGATCAGTTCCTCACCACCTCGATGAACTCTTGCCAAGTAGCGCAATCGGCGGTCTCTGGTTTAGCGGCCTTTACCGATGGGGAAGCCAAGCGACATGCCTGCGCCACCCTAGGCACGCAAAGCAACGCTTTCGCTGATTGGTTAGAAGCGCAACACGAATGTCGCAACGTCCGTACCAACCAGAGCACACTGGCTAGCAACACCGATGACGCCACGGCGCACGCAGTGAAAGTGAACTTAAATGTGGTGTGGGATGCGCTCATGAAAAGCGCTTACCTTCAAGACAATCAAGAGGTCGCCGAGTTTATCGTAAGCCTCACTGGCACCGTCATTTACGACGCGCAGGGGACGCCAAGCTACATTCCGGCCATGTTAGTGGGTAACGACACCGCCATTAACGCCCTTTTGACCGGAGGGGATTTGGAGGTGTATCGATGCGACAACACCGAGACCTGCCTTTCGATGAGCCTAAGCGCCATCAGCCTAAATGAAAGCCAAGCCTTTAACGCCAAAGTGCGCCACACCGTCGATACGCTCTATGCCCACTTACAATCTGACCAACCTATCACCGACTCAGAGAAGAGCTTTGTTGAACTCAGTGACATTCCTATCTTAGCAATGCTCATTGATGATGCGCACCTCAACCTACAACCAGAAAGCCATTTATACGCTCAAAATATTGCCGCCGATCTCTTGCATGCCTATCTCAACAACATGCTGATGATCGTCAATCAATCCATGACCAACCTCGCTTCGGTTAACCCAACCGACGTCAATCGCACTCTCGAAGGCATCAACAGTGCAAGGGATTACTTACAAACCATTCGAGACCGTCACAAAACAAAATTGAACGCGTACTTAGCCCTCACTGAGCGCTTAAAACGCAAACGAAAGCTCCTTAGCCAATCGGCAAGTGACGCTACCCTATCGAACCTCACCTTTGGCCATTAAAGGAGATCCCCAATGACCTTAGACTTTTATCTCTATGGCGCAGGCCCTCAATTACAACGAGCCTTGAACGCCGTCGCCACTTTTTTTACCACCAACACCTTTGGCTCGTTAATCGAAATCGCCTTACAACTGGCCTTTATCATCAGTGCCACCCTATTTTTTGTGTCTCGAGACGCGAAACATGTGATGCGTTTTATGTTCATTTACTTGGCTATCCCCACTTTTCTTATCAGCATGAAAGCCACCGTCCATATCAATGACGCGCAAAATCCTATGCGCATTTATTACGTGAATAACGTGCCTTACATCGTCGCAATACCCGGTTGGGCGGCCACCACGTTCATGCACGGCTTAACCGAAGGCATTGAAATCGTCTTTAGCAGTACAGAGGATGAAAGCTACAGCTCCTCAGGCATGGTGTTTGGTTCGAATTTATACACGTTGCTTCGTAGCGCCAACGCCGAAACCATTGATCTGCAACGCTATTGGAAAGACTTTTATCACAACTGCATCGTCGGAGACATTCGAATTAACAAAAAATACACCATGCAAAACATCCTGCAAGCACCGGATTTGCTGGGTTTTCTCGCCACAAAATCGATGTCCCCCATTCGTGGGCTCTATAACCCCCAGGGTCAATACAGAACCTGCCGCGACGCGTTTCCTGAACTCACTCAACAATTTGATGAAGAGGCCAATCAAACCATGAATAAACTGGGCGCGTATATCTTGGGACGAGAGAGCAACATCCAGTCAACGTTCTTAAGAAACGCCATCGAGAATAGTCACCAAGATTTAATTGGGGTCAGTAACAACGCGGTCGATATTTTAAAACAGAACATGGTCATCAACATGACGCGATGGAACATCGAAAACACGCACCGAGGTATCGCGGCCAACTACGCCTACACCGCCAACCAAATGCAAACCACCACCATGTGGGCCAACATTGGGCTGCAAGCCAAAGAGTTCATTCCAATGATGCACTCGATAGGAGTGATTTTGTTTGTCTGCTTTGGGGCGATCATTGCCATCATTGCCTTGCTGCCACACATGGCGCTGCCTGTCCTTAAAAACTACGTTGGCAGTTTTTTCTATCTGGCCACTTGGCCGATGATATTCACCATCCTCAACGCGATCATGATGTGGTTCTTAGAAGGGGCGACCCAGGGCGCGACACAAGGGTTACGCGGCATTACCCTCTCGAACATGAGCGGCATTGATTACGTCAACACGCGTTACGCCTCCATTACCGGGTACTTGATGATGTCCACCCCCGCGATTGCTTTGGCGTTAACCAAGGGCGCAGCGGCCATGATGAGCAGCTTAAACTACCAACTGGCGGGGATGATAAACCAAACCAATGCCCGTACGTCAGCCGCGGCCTCAAGCGGTGACATCAGCCACGGTAATACGCAAATGCAGACCCACACGTTTAATAACGTCAATGGCAATAAGTTTGATACGTCGACATTGCTGAAACAACACGGCAGTACCACTCAAAGCGAAGACGGTATGCTTTCAACGCAATACGGTGATAGAACGGTGTATGACACTAGCCCTACCGCGTCGAATTTCCAGTGGAATGTCGCCAGCTCTAGTCAATACAGTGAAGCGGTGCAAGACTTGCACACTAGCGCTCAATCCAACCTCTCGACACAACAAACGGCCTTGTCACAAAGCACACAAAGTGGCTCTCAATTGATGGCCGATTGGAAAGAGAGTTATTCTTCAACCCAAGGTTACGGTTTAACTCATGGACACGGTGCAACTGCTGCCGCTTCAAAAGGCTTAGAGCAGGTCAGCTCCGCCACTGAGCAAGTCAGTGCGGCAACCGGATGGAGCCATGAGAAAGCGAATGCCTTCTTACACTCTGCGTACGGCGGTTATGACGTGAACGCTGGACTGTCAAGCGGCGCTCTCGGTGACGCCGTAGGGTTTAATGGGAGTGTGAACGCGTCCACGGGACAAAAATGGACACAGGAAGACCGCGAAACGCTCAGCAGCATGAGCAACGAACAACAAAGCCAAATGCAAGCCGCTATCGAATCCTACCGCTCTGGTGCCAACCAAACCATCGATGCGAGCAACCGCCTCACGGCCGACGAACGTAATACGGAGATGGGCACTTACGCCACTGGCTTTACGGCGAACTTTAGTGAGACGCAAGGGTTGATAACGTCCACGACACAATCTCAACAAGAGGTCGATACACTCAGTCAAGTCAACAGCCAAGAGCAACGTCATATGGCCAGCCTGACTGAGAAACTGGAAAAACCATTCCAAGCGTTTGTTGAAAACGGGCGTACGAAAGACGAATCAAGGTACATACTCACGGGTCAGGACGACGATGCTCGTCAATCCCGCGCGAATGCCTGGGAAGAATTTAAAACAACCGACACGTTTAAAGATTTTGTGCTCGCCAGCGTACCCACTCAAGAAGAGCACGAACAAGCCTTTAACCCTGAGCCGACCCAAGCCGAGTGGCAAACGATGGTGGGGGAACAATTTAAAGGCAAGGCTCTAGGTAATACTGGTCAAACGGTGCTGGAGCAGCATCAGAAACGCGGCGGTACAGAGCGGTATTTCAACCCCGACAACCACTCACAAATCGTGGAGGATACACGTGAGCAATTTGAGAGTACCAGTAACCGTGTTGAGCCCCCCTCAACCTTGCAGCCAACACAGAAGCAGTAGGATCAAACCCGTTCTTAATCTATAAATAATGGTTAATTATTGAGCGACTCAAGTGAGATATCAAAACAACCTAGTATTATACACAGTATAAAATGGAGGATTAGTAATGAATAAATGGATCGTATTAGGCTTAACCACATGTTGCTCTTTTTCGAGCTTAGCCAATAGTCAAATTCCAAAAATTGACCAACTCATCAGTGTCAAGAACCCTGCAGATATGCGTTACTACGTTGAACATTATCAACATCCGGATAGGCCTGAGTATCGAGATTTATTGATTGGGGTTCGTGTTGCTGCGGATACTATAAATCTGTATACCACGCGCTTAGACGCTCGCAATCAACGTATCGATTATTGCTTGCCCATGAAAGATCCCGCCAATCGCGAAACATTATGGGAATGGAAAACCGAAGAGTTAATGGAGCTGATTAATAACCAAATTGAACATAATATTAAAAAATACGGTAAACCAGGCATTAACGGGTCTATCGGTTATTACTTAGCAATGGGGCTCAAAGAGCAATACCCTTGCCCGGTTCAAAAGCAATTTTAAGCTATTGGTTTACCCTACCAAAAGTTATCCATTCTATAATGCTGTTCGCTGTAAATCCCCGTGATGTTTCACGGGGATAAATTTAGACCAAGCTACTGACTTGCCGAGTTTTTCAAGGTAATGATGGCTCCGCCCTCTGCTGTGTCCTAATAGGCTTGATATATACCTATAGGCTTTCAACCAATCCAAGTTCATTACTTGTAATCTGGTTTAATTTTTTGCTGAAACTCCCCCTGTTGATCCCTAACATCCTAGTAGCCTTTGATTGATTACCACGCGTATGAGTTATCAACTCAGTAAACAATGTTTTTAGCACCGTAGGAGTAACCCAAGACATATCCGGGCTAGCTGATTTATTATCAAACCATGTTAGCTCCAGTTCTGCTCGGATAAGTTTTTTCAAATGGTCTTTGTTGATTGGGGTTAGTTGGTCATTCATATAAATTGGAGGTTGATAATCGATTTTATCATGTTGGCAAATTTATCATGAAAGTGCCTTAAAATCCGCTCACTCCCAAATTTGATGTCATGCAGGCTTTGGTTTGTAGTCGCTTGGTGGGCACAGTCATCTTGACTTGAGTATGTCGTCTACTCGACAATTATGAGTTAGAAGTGTTCGGATTCCGAACAAGGAATCCGACTTCAAGCGTTGCCTTCCCTGCCCTAGCTCATCAATAGCTATCATCCTGATAAATATCACCTTACAAACTATACCCATCATCTATCGCTTGTGTTTTAATGCATCTAAACGCTTATCGGGTAATCTTCAAATGGCACGAAAAAACGATGGAATCATATGGCACTTAATGGACGCTCCATGGTGGTTAAGCGTAGTGCTCTCTGCTTGTATTTATTTTGGGCTTTCATATCTATTGCCTAGCTTGGCCGTGGATAGCAATAATTTCATCTTTGAAGCTATTGCTCCAAACTTGCCCTTGATGGCTCCATATTTTACGTTCTTATTTCTTCTCCCCGCACCGATAGCGTTTTTCAAGCAATATCAGAGGAAAAGAAGCTATCTCAAGACGAACACTCAGATTAAAATTCAGAGGAATACTTCCCCACTAAATCACCTGACTTGGATCGAATTTGAAAGTTACATAGGAGAATACTTTAAGTCTCAAGGGTATGCGGTCAAACAGTCTTTCGCTCAAAAATCTGATGGCGGTGTTGATATTTGGCTTACAAAAAATAGTGAATTAAGCCTTGTACAATGTAAGCATTGGAAAACTCGCAAAGTGGGTGTGCAAATTCTAAGGGAAATGTACGGTGTCATGATCGCGAACAATGCCAGTAAGATGATTATCGTAACTTCAGGAGACTTTACTTCTGAGGCTGTCACTTTTTCTCTAGATAAGCGCCTGTGGCTAGTCAACGGCAGCGAACTAGTACATATGATTGAAGATGGCCGCAGCTTTCAAAATAAACCATCAATATCGCCCCAAACACACAGGGCAGGCGTCGAATCTATGATTTGCCCTAGTTGCCAATCTAAGCTTGTAATGCGTGTTGCTAAGCGAGGAGCTAAATCTGGTATGTCTTTTTATGGTTGCTCTACGTATCCAAAGTGTCGTTATACTTGCGACTGCTGAGTTTTAATCTATTCGCAAAATACGCTTGTTGTAGCAAGTAATCTTTGATGGCCCGAAAGTTGCTGCTGGCATCTATGCTATTTGGCATGGCCAACAACTGATTTATTGCGGTATCTCTGGAAGACAAGGCTAGGTCTGGCAAGATATTGGAGCAATTACCTCTTTTAAACCCTCTCTAGATGAACCTTGTCCAGTTCTGAGTCAGCATGTCGTCGCGACTCATGTTCTCAATCTCTATTGTCTTCCGACAGTTGAAATTGCGGCGTTTCTTTCTCTGGTAAAATAAAGCAGAGAATGCTCTAACTTACTTGTCGCTCTCCAATTTTCCAAGCTATGTACTTGTAAACTTGCCTACCGCAATCATCTGATACATAATGACACTACCATCTGATAAGGAGTTATTGTTATGTCACAAATGCAAGCATTCAAGCCTGTTAAACAGCCAGCTAGCTTTTGGCAGCAAGTAGGTATTCCATCGCGAGGGGTAACCCTTTATGAGTCTGTTCATAAAGGTCTGGATTTTGATGTTTTTGACAAACTAGCCAAGCACTCTAAATTGGAAAAGAAAGAGTTGGCTACCGCTGTTACAATTCCACCAGCCACACTAAACCGCAGATCGAAAGCGGGACGTTTTAACAAAGACGAAAGTGATCGTTTGTACCGTTTTGCTGAGATATTCAACCAAACCATCAACTTGTTTGAAGGTGATATTTTGGCCGCGTGTGAATGGATCAAATCCCCTGTGGTTGGTTTGGGTAATCGCCGCCCTATCGATATGGTTGCCACAACTGCTGAATCAGAGGGTGTGCTAAACCTAATTGGACGATTAGAGCATGGGGTATTTTCTTGATCACTTTGTACCGAATCGTAAAGGAAAAGTGGGAAGAGTCAGCTTTCGATGGCGAAGGCTCCAGACTGTACGGAGGGCGTTGGAATTCTATTGGACGGTCTGCGGTTTATGTTGCGGCGTCAGAGTCACTTGCCATTTTAGAAATCTTGGTTCATCTCAAAAATACCAAAGTACTTGAAAATTATGTCTTGTTTACGTTGGAACTGGATGAAGCCGATGCTTTGGTCCTTGAAAATGACGACTTACCGGACAACTGGAATGAAGAGCCAGCCCCGCTTCAGACAGCCGAAATAGGTGATCAATGGTTATCGAGCTATTCAAGCTTGGCGCTGGCGATCCCATCGGTGATTGTGCCTCGCGAACAAAACTATGTGCTCAACACAAAACATCCAGGTTATCCAAAACTCATCAAAACGGCCAAAAAACACGAAATTTCTTTCGATACCCGGCTTCTATAAATCAGCGATTCCCACTGTAAATGTCCGAGGACATTAAAGTTTGTCAGTTCCAATAAAGTCTGTTCATTTCCAATATAGTTTGATCTGTTTTTGGCTACATCAAGTTAGACGGCGAAGATAAGTTAAACCACTTTCTGCCCCAAAATGTGTTTAGATAGCTGCAAACCTTTATAAGAATAATTTGTGCAACAGGCTGTTGCACAAATCAGTCAGAATCAAAAATGCCCCAAAATAAGCCATCGAACCACACAACAACTCATAATAGTGAGCAGGTAAATCAAAGTCATAGACATGGTGTTGGAAGTTGCCCTTTTCCTCCGTGGACGCCCTCACAGATTTTATCTTTGAGGCGATGCAAAGGAAAACTAGCTGAATGGATTGGGGCATCTCACGAGGTGGTCAGTAACGTCGCCAGCCTCGATAGGGCAAGCTGATTTGGTTGTTTTTTCTTTTTGCAGCAGCAAGCGTTGACACGTAGTGAGTTCGGGAGAAAAGTGCAGTGACAGTGTGTTCATGGTCACAGTGCTAGACAGGCAGTAAATTTTCTTGCGGTGATCGGCAAGGTTTGTCCAGATCGTGTAAGACGCTTTGTCGGCGCAATAGGGGTTAAAGTGTACAGGCACAGAGCAAGCGGCCACCAATGATTTAGCTTGATACACCGCTTCGCGTCGTTTTTTTGCCGGTTGAGCAAAGGTAAAGTAATAACTGGCGCGCTCAAAGCGTTGTGTGGCGCTATTACCGCCAGGCGCAGAAAATACTGGGTGTTCAACTGGAGCGCTCGGTCTTTGGCCCCAAATATACTGCCAATAGGCAGTCAGCATTCGTTGAGTTTTGTAGTCCGGTTGATTGGTGACAACGCTATCCTGAGGGCTCTCATAGAGTTCAAATCGACCGTTGCGCACTTCGATTACGCCTGAACAGCCATCTGCATCGGAAAGAGCAAGGTGAAGATGCGATTGTGTGTTAGAGGTGTCGGGCAAAAGCTCCGAGACAATTGTAACGTTGTGAGTGGCAAAATACTGAATAGCTTGCTGGACGTTAGCAAAGCGGTCGAGCACAAACTGAACCCAGCGATTGGCGCTGAGGAACTTACCTTTACCATCAGTGGGGCCATAACTGACATGAGAATCATATAAGCCGTTTACTGCAAGCCCCGCTTCATTTAATCCGTCTACGGCGGCATAACCCTTTTTGTCGCTACCCATGACGGTGGTCAAACTAGCGTATTTAGATGTCCATTGCAGTACCTGCTGCGGAGCAATATGGATTTTTGCCGCTGAGTCGGCGCTAAGACCTCGGTTTACCGTGCCTTTAGGGAAGGCGTAAAAGTAAGTATTGACGGGCCAATACCAATCCATGTTGCGCGCTGTCACTGGAAATTTATTGTTTAAGTTATTGAATATACGTGTGCACATATGCGTTGATATCCTTGTTGTCAATAAGTTAAATAGGTTATCATATATGAGACTTATAGGCATTTAACCCATGGACGAACATATGGACATAAACGAGCTCGATGGCAGCTTAACGCTACGCCTCAAAGTGCTTAAAGGCATGAGTTTCGGGATCGGAAGCTTAGCTGGCTTGATGGCTATCGGTAACTTTGTTATTAGCCAGAGCTATATATACGGTACGTTGGAAGGCTTATATGCGCTTTACTCTTGGCACGTTTACCGTCAAATCGATAGGGGTAATGTATACAAGGGCCATAAGTACATTATGTCACTGTGTCTGACGTTGCTCGTCATTATTGGCACCTTCCTCAAGCCAACAGTCAATGGTGTATTTTTTTGGTCGCTGGTTTTACCTATTGTTTACTATTTGTTGCTGGGCTACAGAGTGGGCTTTTTCGCAACCACATGTTTATTTATCATCCAGATCGTCAACATCACTTATCAATTTTACCTAGAGCAGTACTTTGACATGTTGACGATGATGATCAATTTCTCCTTTTGTTATTTCAGTATTTCGGCGGTAGCACATGTGTATGAGTTCAACCGTGAGTCAACGGAAAACAAGCTAAGTAAGTTGGCCACGCTTGATCCGCTGACTGGAACCAATAATCGCCTCGCATTGAAGCATCGTTACCAAGCGCTAAAAGCTCAAGGAACATCATATTTCCTATTGGTATTGGATATCGATCACTTTAAAGCCATCAATGATGAATACGGTCACGATGGAGGAGACTGCGTACTTCAGTCTGTGGTGAAAACGATAGCCCATGTGGTGGGAGGGGAGAATGTGTTTCGCCAAGGGGGAGAGGAGTTCTGTATTCTGTTAGCTGGTGTCTCTCAACAGCATGCTCTCAAAAATGCAGAGGCTATTCGTCAAGCAATTGATAAGACGCCTGTGCGCTATCTAGGGAGGGCGATCTCTGTGACGGTCAGTATTGGCTTGGTTGAGGCGCATGCGTCGAGTTATATCGATGAAATCCAGCGTCAAGCAGATGCCAATCTTTATGATGCCAAATCACAAGGGCGGAATAGAGTTGTTGCATAACACAATTGAACATCGACCTTCTCTGCTGTCTCTTGAGGCTGCAGTACACTTTTATCCATTGCCCCTATTGCCTGTTGAAAGCTTGGCTAGATCTGACCGGGCCCTAGTATTGCTGGGGGCTTCACCAAGCATTTTTCAATACCAAAAGTTATCCGATTCAAACTAAATTATTAGCATCTCTAACGCAGAAATGTCCAGAACCTTCGTAGGCTGAATTTTTACCCGTGGCATTTTCTAGCACGTTTGTGTCCCATTCCTTTTCAGCGCGAAAGTTTACTCACAATCTGTGATTGTACGTTTGCCTTACCTGTAGTTATCCGAGGGAGTGTCGAAGTAAGCTTTTTAAAAATTATGCGTCATTTTGCAATCTAATACACAATATCTATCATTAACCCATTGATTGTAAATTGATCAATGATTAAAAAGGCTGCATGATAGGAGTATAAAAAGCAGCTAAAAGCCGTATAAAAAGTGTTATGTGTAATCCAAAGTTCAGGGAAAGAATGAAAGTACTTATAGCAGGAGCCAATGGATATATTGGTAGCCACGTGACGAAGATGTTTGTTGAAAGTGGTTTTGAAGTTTCGACATACAGCAGGGCTAGCGGTGTCCTACCTGATGCTAGAAAGCTCACTAAAGTGCCCGCAGATTTATCTGGTTACTTTGATATTGTTGTAAATTGTGCTCGTCCACATTGGTCAGAATTTTCGCCAGAGGAAATAGTTGCTATAGAGTCCAAGCTGCTAACGCAGTTGGATAGGCTAGCGGCTGAAGGTGCGACCAAAATTCACACTTCGGGCGTTTGGCTATTCGGTAATGCGTCTCACAACGACCTCAAAGTGTTTAGGTTGAAGCCTTTAGATGTGGTGAAACTGGACGCAGTTACAATAGGTAGTGCTATTAAAAAGAAGTGGCATGTAGTTTATTGTCCTAGTTTGGTTTATGGCGGTGAAAACTGTCAGCTAAAGCGAATTGTCGACTCTTTATCTGACCAAACGATTCAAGTAGCTATACCATCTCAAGGTCATAACCAATACATCCACGTCAATGACATCGCAAGGTTTTATTTATCGTTGGTGCAAGGTCGAATTTCCTCAGCACAACATTTTATTGCCGAGACTAAGGGGTATAGCCCTGAAGAGTTTTCCCAGTTGTTGCTGGACTCTCGAATCATAAAAAAAGTCAGCAAAAGTAATTGGCGTGAGTTTGAAAATATCTTTGGCTTTTCGGCAGTAGAAATAGAAAAACTGAATCTTAAACTTCCAGTTAGCCCTTTGTTTGAACCGAAAGAGTCCTTAAGGAAGTACATAGAAAATTACACATAACAAGCGTTTAAGGTTTCAAGATACTTTATCTAATCTTAGATACACGCGTTAGAGTCATTAATCTAACGCGTTTATGTCTAGAACCTTCATTTGTGCTGATTCTTTACTTGTGTAACTTTCTTCACTAGATAACGGCTCATTAACGTGTACTATGTTGGATCGAATTTTTGAAGGGGGAACATTTTGTCTCAGTGTCAGTATCTTAATCAGGTAAGTGTGTTTATACGTCATAACTTCATCTCTAAAGGATGCGAGTTAACCAGTCACGTCGTGTTAGATCGATATCCTCAGAATAGTAAGTATGAAGCTCTTGAGTTCTCAATAGATGGAAAAAAAATACTTTATAGAAAGGGGAATGTTACACCAGATAGACCAGGTAATTTTCTATCAATATGGAAGAGACCTGATGAAAATAGTACCGATCCGAGAAGGACGATGCCTTACGAAGAACATGATTTAGATTATCTTTTTGTTGAGGTTAGTGATTACGACATATCGAAGAGAGGTATTTATATCTTCCCGTTGACTGCTTTGATTGATAAGGGAGTTGTAACCTCAAACAAAGCTAAAGGAAAAATGGCCTTCAGAGTTTTTCCGCCGTGGACTTCAAGCCGTGGAGAGTTGAAATCTAAAGTTTTTTCCGATTCAGCAAAGAAAACTCAGAGGTGGCAGAGTAATTTCTTTTTATGGATTGAAGATAATGAGATTGTTGACTTAGAAAAATTCAATAATATTTTCAGTAATTTAAGTTAGGTTTACTCCCCCCTAGACCAAACATTTTTACTGGTGTGATGCGATTTTATTCGTCACACTAGCTTTCTAAAACCCGTTTTTCCATACAAAAAGTTATTGATCAGTTGCTAATATAGGAAATTTACTGGCTCATTTTTGTCCAGCGTTGAGTCAGCGAGATTCACAGTTTCTGGGGGCATTGCAACACGAAAGTGCCCGTTCGACCTGAAGTTTGTTAGAGTAAAAATTGCGGTTCTGACTCCCCCTTTTCACGAAAGAGTGACAACACGCCTTATCGAGAAAGGTATTACGGATAAGTTAAGGAGTCGTTAAGACTCCCTTTTGATACTATCAAGCAGTAACTACTGTTTCCATCTCAGTGTAATGTGCCTCATCGATAGTCTTAACAATACCTAATATGATATTGAGAATCGCAGGCGACTCACCAAGCAAGTTATCAGCGTTATCCTCTAACTCGATCTCTTGGTTGTGAGAATATTTATTAATGAAGCGATATGCCTTTTCAACATCTTCAGGTTTGATTGCTGGGTAATGCCTAACACCATCATCAACCAACTGTCTAAAATCACTTCTCTTTTTAGGAAACTTAAAGCACAAGAAAGATTCCAACAGCTTTCTTGACAAGTTCGCACACAAATACACTTCATCAAGATTAAGCTCTTGTTTCTCTTTGAGATAATAAAGTTTAGAGAACAGGTAGTGATACTCGGAATTATAATCAGTCAATGAACCACCAGCATTAACCAATTTAGACTGACGCACTCCGTCAGATTTACTTTCAATCGTATATGCTCTTGCTTTAATCACTGGCGGTTGTTTACGCATCTTATTTTTCTTCAGCATCCAGTCACGAACCAACTTGAAGTAGGAAAAATTGTGCGTCATTACAAACAACTGCTTTGCCTGCTCACAGTGTTTTTTCAAGAATGAGTACGAGTGGAACAAGTGATTAGAGTCAAAGCTAGAAACTGGGTCATCAATCACGACAATCGTATTCTTAATATCATTATCGTGCTCTTCGAGTTTCGTCGCGAAGTAGACAAATGCTATGGCGGTTTTCTCACCCTCACTCAGGTTTTGAGCGTGCCTATCGGATCCATTACGTGAAATTCGGTAACCTTTCTGCTTTGCATCAAACTTCAAAGTTAACTCAGTTCTACCAATAAACTTCGCTAGCTCAGCATTGAAAGCATCTACGGCAATTGACTCATTCGATAATTCTGCTTCAAGTCTCTGTATTTCTTTCTTAATTGCAGAAATTTCGTCACTCAACTTCAGCACAGTACCATTTGCGGCCTTTGTATCTTCTACTTTTTTACTGTAATCAAAATCGATAACTTCATCAGCGGCGTAATGGAGCTCAAGTGTTTTTTTATGTGTGGTCGTAACAGCCTGGAAGTTTCCTGATTTGTCATTGTGTTTTTTCACACAAGCAGCGATATCAAGAATCACTTTGTTATATTGGTCTATCAAATCCACTGTCACAGACGAAATCTTTTGAGAGATATCAAATGGATTATTTGATTTTTTATCGATACATTCTCGCCACTGCTCTACGATAATATTGATTTCAGTTACAACACCCTCCAAAGGAGCTACTACTTCTTTGTACTCAGTCTGAAACTCATCAAAAAATGACTCAACACCAGGTAAAGTAAGCTCAGGTAAATCACAACAGTACTTTGTTGCCTCAGTAATCTCCTGCTTCAATAGTTTGAATTCATTACTAAAATGATTATTTAAACTAGTGAGCCTTGATTCATCTATCTTATTTCCACAAAAGTGACATTCTTCCGATTTATGCTCATCATGAACCGCCATACCACTTGATACCCACGTTTGAACATCGGGGTTGTCTCTAAGAAACTCAATGACTTCATTAACCGCTGACTTACTTAGCAACTTAGTTAGCGCATTGAAGCCCGACTCAAAATAATCTTGCCTGATTGTATTTGCTGCAAATGAAATTTTATCTTTTTCGACAGGAGAAGCTGACTTGGTATGAAGAATGATTTGCTCATCGGTAAGAACTGACGCAGAATCCACAACTTCCGCAGAGCTAGTTCTAATCAAATTTTCAAGTGAGGTTTTGTTGTAGTTAAGGTACTTACTATCTTCGGTCCCAATTACCTTTAAGCTCGTCTTGATACTCTTCGCTGTGCGTGACAGGAATTTGTTAATCTCGGTATCGAGGTCATCAGCTATCTTTGTTTCTTTTTCTGAAGCTGATTCTTTTAGTTTGAGAGTTTTATTCTGTTCATCTAATTGCTTTCGTTCTTCGATTTTCTGCTGGTCAACAAGCAGTATACTCTTAACAGTGCCACTCCAATCGATGTTTTCACGAACGAAATCATTATTGAATGTCCGAATGTTTAGCTGATTCTGAGAGAGGTTTTGTTGAGTAAGGACACTCTGAGCTTGACCATCCAAGCTGTACTCGATTTCAAATGCTGACTCGGTGTAGTTGGTGCCATCTAAGCTCTTGTTTTCAATACAACGGAACAATCGAGATAATGTCGATTTACCTGAACCGTTCCAACCATAGATAAGATTAAATTTCGCAAACTCATCACAACCATCATTGATGTAATTCTCATAAATTCCGAATGAGCGAAGACTCTTGATTTTACTAATGCCGTTAATCATATTGCCTATCGCTTCTTGTTTGACTGAGCTAGCACCGAAGCAGCAAACTCTTTGGTATCGTCACTGTATTTGTCTGACTGAAGAACCTTTGAGGCTTTAGTCTCCATGTCTTTGCCTGTTTGCTTTGATGAACTAGCTTGAGCCATTGCGCTAGCAGCTAGTGACTTTTGAATCTTTGAAGCATTAGGATCAGAAAGGGCCTTAGCTGCTTTTGAAGCAACTGATTTAGAGGTTTTCTTAGTATGCATAATATTATCCTGTGAAATAGACAATAACGATATGGTGTCCGTTGTATATTATTTCAATAGGAGAAAACACAAAGCCCTGTAAAAAATCAGGACTTTGTGAAAAAGTCACAACTGTAGGTAGTTTATCATCTAAATCTAGGCAGTCTTGAATATCATCAGTCAATAGCTCAAGCTCTTTCTTGAGCTTCTCGGTATCAGTTACTTATCTATTTCCTAGTTACCGAACTCATGATATTGATTGATAACATGGATATGTGGGGTGCAGGGTAAACTTTATTTGAGTACCATATTTTTCCTCATCCTACGACCCAACTTTAGACTCCTTGCTCTAACGCATTTCTGTCCAAAAACGTTTTTGAAACGGCTCAATTCTTAATTGTGATCACCAAGCGATTCTGTCGTATCTTAGCCTTGGCACTCGTAATACACCTCTTTTGCAGCTTGTAGCCCTATTTCAGATTTCATCAAACCGAACAAAAGCGCCTCACTCAGTGTGGGCGCTTTTTTTGTTTTCCTTCATAAGGAGTTTTTCTATGTCTACGACTCGTGGTGGTCAAATCACTTTTCACAACATTCGCATGTGGTGGCAAGTGAACGTAACCACAATCAAGTACCTCAATATCTTCGCGGCCTTGCTCGGGCTTATCACTACTTACCTCCTCACCTCGGCCAGCACATTAACCGGTGCCTACTACTACAGTCTATTTTGGCTATTCAACAAATTAGGTTTTAGCCTAAAGCGCAACGTAGTGGTCGAATGGGAAGATCAACGCTACAGCAGCACCCTTGGCCAACAACTGCAAAACCCCATCTTGTCACAGTGCTACCAAGAATTACTGCAAGCCCTGTTCATTGGCCTACTGGTCTCTGTGGCCACTTCCACCGTGCTGTTTGTGATTATCAACCACTGGTTTAAGAGAAAAGGGCAAGAGCAAAGCGAAGATAACCACATTCGCGGCTTTCAATTGGCTGAGCCTAAAGCCGTCACCGCAGAGCTGAAAAAGAAGAAAAAACTCTCTCCTTTTGCACTCGATGGTCACAAGCTTTTTGTTGATAGGTTTGAGGTCAAGCACTTAATGATTGACGGCACCACAGGCGCAGGTAAATCCGTTGCGATTCGCAAGTTATTGCGCTGGATACGGGCGCGAGGCGATAAAGCCATCATCTACGATAAAGGCTGCGATTTTGTCAGTAAATTCTATGACCCTCATAAAGACGTGATTTTAAATCCCTTCGATGAGCGTTGCGCTGCATGGGATATTTGGAGTGATGCCAAAGAAGCCCCTGACTTTGAATCGCTCGCGGCCGCGCTTATTCCGCAACACGGCGAAGGCGACCCGTTTTGGGTGGATTCCGCACGAACCATTTTCGCAGCAACCACCTATCAAATGATGATCGATGACAAACACAAATGTACCATTGAAAATTTGCTGCACATTATCTTAACGTCGGAGCTTTCCACGCTAGGTGAACACTTAAAAGACACCGAAGCTAGCTCCCTCGTCTCGAAAAGTATCGAGAAGACAGCTATCTCCATCAAATCGGTACTAGCGACTTACATTAAGTCATTACGTTACTTACATGGTTTGGATGAAAAAGACGCACAAGGCCACCATAAACGGGCGCCATTTTCGATCACAGATTGGGTGCAAGATGAATCCCAGCAAGGATTTTTATTCCTATCGAGTAACGCAAGACAACACACCGCACTCAGACCACTGATCTCGATGTGGCTTGCGATTGCCTCCAACGCCATTCTAGGAATGGAGCCCGATGACGACCGCCGAATTTGGGTGATCATCGATGAAATGCCTACGTTACATAAACTGCCTGAACTCACGCACATTATTTCTGAAGTGCGTAAATTTGGAGGATGTTATTTACTGGGTTTGCAATCTTACGCTCAATTAGAAACCACTTACGGGCGCAACGCGGCGAGAGTCATTTTTGATTTGCTCAACACGCGCTTTTTCTTCCGCGCCCCTTCAAAAGCGATGGCCACCATTTCCTCGGATGATCTTGGTGAGCAAGAAATCGATATCTCACGAGAAAATATTTCTTACGGGGCGAACGCACTGCGTGACGGTGTCTCACTTGGTCACCAAAACAAAACGCGTCCTGTGGTTTCTCCTGCCCAAATCCAAGGTTTGGATGATTTAGAGTGTTACTTACGCACCCCTAACTCCATGCTCATCACTAAGCTGCAACTGAAGTACGACCGCATGAGCAATCTCCAACCCTCCTTCATCAAACGCAACCTACCAGGCGGGAAAGCAATGGAGAGTATCGACCAAGCCTTGATTTTTCATGAGTTAATTGCTTTGCATGAACTCGATGAAACCCAAAGAAACCGATTACTCGCCATTCAGCAAAGTACCTATGAAAACGAAGAAGAGCAGCAGCAAACCAGAACCCATCAAAAACAAACCCTTGCCAAAGCACCGAAAAAGGAAAACCCGACCAATAACGCTGCCCAAAACCAACAGCTCGCTGAAAACACACAAAATGCACTACAGCGAGAAACCGAAGAGGCGTCCATGACACAAGCAGAAACGGGCGAGATGTACGATTAACCACACGAAATGAAACATCAAGGAACATTTAGAGACCGAACACAATCTTACCCTCCCCTGTAAAAACCCTTTACCACCCTTTCATTCACATCAACGCCGTCCGCTAACCCATTCGTACGACACCCAACTCACCGGCATTCCGCTGACGTGGCGGCTTTGCTGCGCCCCAAAAAAAGGAGAACACCTTATGATGTCCATTAGCCCTCTTAAATCCGCCTCTGGCGCCGCCAAGTATTACTTAAACGAAGAAAACACCCAAGAGACCCCTGACATTTCTCTCGAAAAAGACAGCAACGACAACTACTACCTCAAAGAAAACAGTACCAATGAAAACACCTTTTGGCATGGTCAGTTAGCCGAAGAAGCAGGCCTACTCGGTAAACCGGTTGACCAAAAAACGTTAGAGTCCGTTTTATCTGGACACCTAGGCCATGAAACCATCAAAGGCAAACGCGACGATCATAAATCGGGGTTTGACCTAACCTTTTCTGCGCCAAAATCGGTCAGTGTACTTGCTCTCGTCGGGGGTGACACACGTTTAATCGATGCGCATAACACGGCGGTCAAATTCGCGCTCTCGCAATTAGAAAAAGACGTAGCACAAGCCACGCACATCAATGACGAAGGCGCTCGTGAGTTCATCAATACCGAATCCATGGCCTTTGCGGTCGTGCGCCATAAAACCAGTCGTGAAAACGACCCACAACTCCATTCCCACGCTTTGACGGCAAACATGACGCGCGACAAAGAAGGGCAACTGCGTACACTCGCCTCTTCTCTCAAACAAAAAGGCGGCGTCATCAATGGAACAGGCGAGCGCATTTACCACTTCCAAAAGTACTACACCGCTCTTTACCAGAGTCAGCTTGCCAAAGAGAGCGAACAAATGGGTTATCAAATGCAAGGGTTGGGTAACGGCCAATTTGAAGCCAAAGGCCTCCCTCAAATCCTCCTTGATACGTTTTCTACTCGCAAACAACAGCTCGACCAACAAGCCTTAGATTTTGGGGGGACGCAAGCGGCAAAAGATGTAGCCGCACTCGATACTCGCAAAGCCAAAACCTACGAAAGTGAGGCCGAGCTCAATACTCGCTGGCAACAAACGGTGTGCAACAAAGGCTATCAGCCCAAAGACTTGGTTAAAAACGCCCTCGGCATCGCTCAACAAGAGCATCACCCTGAACAAATCGCTAAAGACGCGTTTAGTCGCGCCGTTGAACACTTGGAGCAATACAACACGGCACTAAAACTGGAAAAGATCATAGAATTAGCCGCGGCCGAGTTTACCAAGGGCGGCGTACAAGCCAATGCAATCGACCTTAAAATGGCCGCAGACCAATGGGTGAAAGACGGGGCGCTTCTCCCCCTTTCCATGAAAGGTCAATACACCACTCAAACCATGCTGAAAACCGAACAAGCGTTAATGGCGGCCAGCAAAGGGCGTATGCACCATATGCGTACTCCCGTCAATGACGCTACGTTAGATAAACTGACCCTCACTCAAGGCAACTGCCAAAAGGTGGCGGACATTTACCAGTCCACCAAACAGTTTCATGTGGTCAATGTGTTTGGCAACAGTGAGCAAATCGCGCAAAACCTATTGAACGTCGGCAACCATGTCGGTAAACGTGTCCACTTAGTGTCACAAAACGCCAAAGACAAACACCGTCATAGCCAAACCATCCAACGTGAAAGTCATACGGTCGCAGCCTGGGTAAAACACCGGTTTCAAGAAGAGCATCGTCACTCTGTCCATAGTTTGTTGCACTCCGACCTACCAATGACCAACAAAGATGTCCTTCTCGTCGACAGCGCCCACAAAATGAGCGCGAATGAGTTGATCGCTTTAAATGCAAAAGCTAAGGGATCGGGGAGCAAAGTCATCTTGCTGAATAACACGTCCAGTCGCCAAGGTTTTAAAGCCTATAACGCCATCGAGCTTTACCGCAAAGGCAACGTCGTCTCGCACTCTTGGGTAGACAGCAAACAGATAGACAGTAAGGTTGCCTTGCACGACAGTGATACGCGCACCCTCGCCAGAGCTTATACCTACTTATCAAACAAAGAAGACACACAAGTGCTGGCGACTTCTCACGTTGAACAACGACGATTGACGGACGCGATCCGGACCTCTCTACAGAACCAGGGTCAACTTGCCCGCAGCGGCATCACCTTGTTGACTCAGCAACCTCATTATTTGTCTAAACCCCAACAGGAGTTAGCGCAACACTACAAGCCGGGCATGACCCTTCGCCATTGGGAAGACGGAAAACCTCAAGAGTTAGTGGTTTCCACATCGGATAAGACAAACAATCGAGTCCATGTACTCAGCAAAACCGATGGACAAGAATACACCCTCGATCCCGCTTCCACCGGATTCAAAGCCATCAACATGCAGGTCTTTAAACCTGAATCGTTGCAAGTTAACCAAGGTGAACGCCTCATAACCACCAGTAAGCACTTTCCATCTGGGTTGAACGCCAATGAACGTTACGTGGTCACAGGATTATCTAAAGAAACCCTGACGTTAACGGACACGCAAGGCGAATCGAAAACCATCCCCGCAGAAGCCCTGAAAGACGCACCACTAAAATACGACTATGTGCATTCCGCCAGTCATATCGAACCAAGGCCGCACACTCTCATTTCAGGCAAAGCCTTTACGCTCTCCAAAGCGCTCTTCCATGATCTGACCGAGAAAAGCGCGCGCATCGATGTGTTTACCGACAACCCCGATAAAGCCCAGGCCGCGCTTGAGAAAAGCGAAGTGAAGCTTTCTGCCATCGAGCGAGTGATGCACACTCAAAGCGTCAACGACCGCTACCTGACTGACACCACCGCCATCACCGTCAAAAGCGACATCCAGCAAGCCCTCACCCTCTTAAACAAAGAGCAAAATTCACCACTGCAAGAGAAAGCGTTGAACTTTGCCCTGAGTCATCTTTCTGAAAAAGAAGCGGCGTTTACACAAAAAGAGTTAGTCGTCGAAGCGATCCGTTACGCTTTTGAAGAGGCCAATCAACCGATAATCAAAGATCAAATTGAAACAGAGCTCGCCAAGCGCAGTGACACCCTCTCTGCCGAATACAGCGACGGCACACGCTGGACCACCCAAGCGGCGCTCGATACCGAAAAGCACATTTTGCGGAACATTGAGCAAGGGAAAAATCAACACAAGCCGTTTGCCACCCACAGACAAGTCAGAGATTATCTCGATGCACAGCCTCGCCTTACCCAAGGGCAAAAGGACGGCATCACCCTTATCTCAACGACTAAAGACAGTTTTGTGGCCGTGCAAGGTTTGGCAGGCACCGGTAAATCCACCCTGCTCGAATCCAACATTGAATTGATTCAACACACCGGCCAAGCCAGTACATACTCACCTTCGCAAGTGATCGGTCTGGCGCCAACTCACGCCGCCGTCAGCGAACTGGAAAGCAAAGGGATACAAGCGCAAACGCTGGAAAGCTTACTGACCGACCTAAGACGTGGCATCACCTTACCAGAGGACTACAAAAACACGCTGTTCTTCCTCGATGAAAGCTCCATGGTCAGCAACCAACAAGCCAAAGAGCTCACCGACCTTGTATTACAAAGCGGCTCCAAAGCCACCTTGCTTGGGGATAAAGAGCAGCTGCTTTCTCTTAATGCCGGTAAACCGTTTGAATTGAGCATGAGACAAGGACTCATCGATACGGCTTTTATGACCGACATCATTCGTCAGAAGAATGAAATACTGCTTGGTGCCGTACACAACATTGTGGATAAGCAGCCACACAGCGCCCTCGATAAACTCTCTCAGCAAAGCCCTGATACACTCGGTAGCACGCAACATATTATCTCCACCCTCGATGAGAGTGCGAAAGACCAAAGCAAAGCACAGCTTATTGCCACCGAAAAGCTGCCTTACGCTGTAGCACAGGACTACCTTGCCCGTACGCCCGAAACGCGAGAAAACACGCTTATCATTGCTTACACGAATAATGAGCGTGACCACATCACTGAGCACATTCGTGTCGGACTGATGAAAACACAAGAGATAGGCCAAGAGAACATCATCACCACCCGATTGCGCTCTACAGGTGATAGCAAAGAAGAGTTAGCCACCATGATGCCTTATCAGAAAGGGCTCATTTTAAGCACCAAGCCAGGAGAGTACGACATCATTACCCACATTGATTCGGAGCACGGAGTGGTGACACTTCAAGACGTGAATACAGGTAAGACAAAACCGTTTTTGCCACGCAACAAAGACCACAAATACACGTCACTCTTCGCTCAATCAGAAAAACCGCTTTCAACCGGTGATAAAATCATGACCCGCTTTACCGACAAAGCGCGAGGCATTAAAGCCAATGTGGAATACACCATCAGCCGTGCCACCAAGGAAGAAATCACCGCGCTTTCGAAAGAAGGGCAAACGTTAAACCTCAATCCAAACCAACTCAAAGATGGGCATTGGGATTACGCTTACACCAGAACTGCGGACATGGCGCAAGGAGCGACGTATCAGTACGTCATTACCACTCTCAAAGGCAAAGGCGCACTGACGAACTTAAGACGCGCTTACATCGATTTGAGCCGAGCGAGCACTCATGTCAAACTTTTTACCGATAACCCAAAACAGATGATGAAGAGCTGGTTATCAAAAGAGGTCAATAAACACAGTGCCATTGAAACCATCGAGAACATTGCACCACACAGTACCCCTTACTTTAATGACAAAGCTCTGCCTCATGAAGACGTACGTTATCAAAATAGAAACGGAGATTTTGACTACAACCAATTTAAAGAACACATCAACCAAGCGCTCCCTAAATACACCGAAAGCTTAGCCATCAACCTATTGGGACAACCGAACCCATCTAAATCAGACCGTGACTATTTAACCTTTGGTATCGGTAAATCGGCTCTAAAAGTGTCATTAACGGGGGAATATCGAGGGTATTTTAAAGACTATACCACCGGTGAAAAAGGCTCATTAATCAATTTGATGATGAGTCATAAGGAAATAAATTATAAGGAGGCAATGAAAGAAGCCCACAACATCCTTAATGATCCTGATAAATACCAACTCACCGCCAACCCTAAACATGAACAATTACTGACTACTACGCCAAAACACATGGCACAATTTGAAGAGAGAGCGAAAGAATATATACAAACCAGTCAGCCACTCACAGGCACATTAGCCGAAACTTACCTCAATAAATTAGGTATTGAACACCCTAAGAATGACCATGTTCATTTTCATCAAGCAGTGTACTCCTCGGAGGACCAGACATTTCACTCGGCAATGATAACTAACATTCACGATAAAAAAGGAGAAACAAAAGCGATTGAAGTGACTTATTTAGACGGGCAAGGAAATAAAGATCCGGCACTCGACATCAACCCACGGATATTAGGCACGAAATCCAAACAAATAACGCGATTTCATCAAGGCAGTGATTTGCACACCACCATCATCAGTACCTCAATCGAGAATGCTTTTATTATTAATCAAGCGCATCAAGGCCAATACGACATTATCAATGTCAATCATAAGAATGACATTCAGAATATCTCCACCGATGAACTCAGACAGAACATTGTGATTGTACTGAGTCAAGGCAATACTGATTTAAATCCCAACAACGTTGAAAAAATCATGGCCAAATTTTCAGGGAGAAATATTCAGTTTGTTTCACCTGACGATATGCTTGAGGAAATTAAACAGGGTATTGAACAATACCATCAACAAACGCATCAACAAAAAGAGGAATTCGACACCCCCACTCAAGACCATGATTCATTAACCAACAAGCCGGACACTGATATTAATCAACACACAAAAGAAATCAAAGATAAAGAGCTTGAACACTTCGACAGCAAAGAACCCTCCCCTCAAAAAACGTTTGATTTTAATCAGGAGCGTGACAACAACAATGACCAATATAATAAGCTAGATAGAGAGTTAGAGCGGTAGAAAAAGGGGTGTCCAATGGACTACCCTTTTTTTTTGCCTGCCAGAAACTCATCGACTTTATTATCGATATCAGACTTCACCTGTTGCCTAAAGGGTTTGGATTCTTTTTGTTCTCGGAATAATTTTTCACCATCAAAGGTTTGTCCATGAACCACATCAGTGATCGCAGATGAACCACGAACGACACGATAAATCTCTTCCATCAACGCACGATTCGATGGACTATCATCCTCACTGTCATTGAGTTTAATGCGCAGTGCCAACATCAAAAGTTGCCGCGTGGCCTCTGCATCACTTAACGCTTCCTTATCCCTAAACGTCTTAAAATCTTGCGCTAACTTTCCACGTAATGAGCTTTGTAGCGGATAAGAACGTGTCATATTGCCCTCCTCAATCCCAATTAAAAGCATTGTTATTCCAATGAAATTTCAATCAATTAATTTTATAAAACACCCATTGAACCTTGTCAATAAAGAGCTCAATCAACATTCAATGATTTCCAATTTAAATAGTATTGAAAATGCTCTCATCGCTTTATCTATAAGGGATCAATTAATAATCATTGAAAAAACATATTTATCCATTGAAATTTAAACGGCTAATTAGTGTGGATTTTTAAAATTTTTCTTACGTTAATTTAGACGACTTTTATCTTTAAAAGCTTTTGTTTTTCTTGTCTTTTTATTTTTTTACAGACAACCATTTGCATTGATTTCAATGCGCCGTAGGGTGTGGATGATTCTAAAGCGGTAACAATGACCTCCAATGAATCTGCATCTAGTTTGTTTTCTTGGGGTGTGTTTTAGGAACGTCGAGCTCAAAAGCCGAACCGTTGGCGATTGAATCTAGGGTGATTGAGACCATTAGGGAAGGAATGTCAAACGGAAAAAGAAGATCGTGACACAACTAGCGCCGCACCGTTATGGTGCAAGAAAGGTTATTTTAATGGCGACTGATAATATACTTTCTGAACTTTTTTGATGTATATTTTTCTGGCGCTTTCGGTACGTTTAAGAAATCCTGCATTATAAGCGCCTACGCTATTCCAGTTATAGCCATGGCTGGCAAAGTTAGAGCTTAATACCCACGCACCTAATGAAACATTAAAACAAGGTTCGTAGACATTGGTTTCATTGACATTAAATTCAGCCAGTCGAGGAAACCAACTAGAGTTAATTTGCATGAGTCCAAAATCACGACTGGTTACTTGACCTTTTTTATTTTTGTTTTCGTTATAAGCATTAGGATCAAGACTGCTTTCAACTTGTGCTATCGATCGCAGCAAACCTGGATCAACATTATAATGTTGTCCTGCTTCATCAAAACAAAACGAATACCCGACACTTGGAAAGACCGACAAAAATAAGATTAGTTTTTTCATAAGCTAAAAAATGGAGTCCAAAGGAACTCCATTATATCGCGTGAATTGACGTCATCAATATTCATTAGGGAGTAAAATCGTAGTGCAACTACGATCACGCTCGGTAATTATCCAGACTTGTTCATTACAAATGGTGTAACTGGATAAAACCCGCTCGCCTGTCTTGGTGGCTTCGTCATTGGTAAGTTTACCTTCAACACAGATATTTCCCCAATCACCATTTTGGTGACGATGTAAGTAAATCGGTAAATTCACACCAATATTGTTATTTAGCAGTTCAGCAATGCCTTGTGTACAAACGACTTTGCCAAGATCAAACGGCACAGCCGTACAAACATAATTTTTTTCTTTTGTTTCTTCGTTACCTGATGTAACATTTTTAATGTTCATTTTATTTACCCCTGTATTTAAATTGAATTTGCCTTGATATTTGATACAGCAAATATCAAGGCGCTTTACTTTTAGCGTTTAATAAACGTCTTCCGTTTTACGAATGTGATTAAAAACCTCATACACTTCATCGTAAGAAATGCCATACCCTTCGAGCTTTTCGACACAATCACAAATGTCATTGGTATAGAAACACTCGTGATTGAATAGCTCACGGCGAATGATCGCTTTTTTACCATTCTCTTCGATGTCTTCGGCGATCCCTTCTTGAGCAATAGAATCTAAACGGGTCATTAATTGCTTCGCATTATCAACAGGGCAAATTAAACCCATACCTAATGACGCATATTTCACGCCCTCTTTTTTTTCTCCATCGAGCTGCTTATTAGAAAAAGCAAAGAACGCCCCCGCCTCATTAAATGCTTGCGTTTGTTTGGCTTGAATATAGTGAGAGAGATATTTCATCACTTACTCCTTACGTTATTAAAAAATATCCCAAGAATTAAAACGGGCAACGGTGAAACGAAAGGAGGGATCTCGAAGGGGTTGATACATCCTTCACAATAAAATTGTCAGTTAAGTCCCCTATTTTAAAGTGGTGCAAGATACTCTTCTCAACCTCAGCCTGAGTGGATGGGTAGAACTTAGAATCACGCAAAGTAAATCCTGCAATTTTGAGTTCAGCTAAGGTAATGGCGCTACACGGCGTAAGAGAAAAGCCGTGCTCTTCTTCCTCTGTACGCTGAGGAATACGCAATAAAGAGATATCATTTTTTGGTGAGCTTTCGTGCCCAGCGGCGAAACGCTGGTCGCTGAAATTCGATTTAGAGAGAGTTGGGGTTGAGTTTTGTTGTGCCATGAGGAGTTTCCTTTTTGTTTGAGTATCACTTTTATGGAGCCGCTTGGCTGTCCAGACCTCAAACAGGGTTCTTCTCTGCAGGGGCGCGAAGCGTTTATTTACCCTTGCAGAGAAGGTTCTGATTGAGGATGGTGAACAGCCTGCGAGCGCCATCAAGTGATGCGAGTCGAAAGGAAAATCGGCACATAAGAAAACAAGCCCTTACTCGAACTTAATTGAAGCCAGTGAAAGGTAATAAGGAGGCACGACGATGCGCAGCTACGCAGTAGCGGAGGCGCTGGGTGATTGTTCGCAGTAACTGAATGTCACATCGAGCTTGCTCGATAACAGTGCCATAAGTTATCGCGAGAGGAGTGAAGCGACTGAATGAGCCGTCCGAAGGGAGAACGCCCAATATTTAAGTTTAATACGTACTTTACAGGTTGATTGGCGTTGGAAACAGAACCGTCATAGTCAATATTCAGGGATATGCGTCGAAGGCGGTTCAAGTCAAATATCGCAATAAATCTAAAGGGTTATTCGCCATATAGCCATTAACTCAACTGGCCTCCACCTTTTTGGTCAGGGAGAGCGGAAAGTGAAAATGCTTGATGCAAAGAAACGCAGAGCATGGCAAAAACTGCACTTAGCTTTCATTTCGACACACCCGAAACCATGAGTGCGGAAGTCAGTTTTGTTGTGCCATGAGCCTCTGAAAAAGAAAGGTTGTCACTCACTGAAACTCACCTCGAAAGAAGGTAATGCTTTGGGAAGAGAGTGGATCAATAAATGAAGCGGAAAAGGCGCTAACGAGCGGTAAAGCGAGTTTGAAATACTACAACGCTCAAATAGGTGAAATGATAGTAAATGTCAAAACTACAAACAAAAATTATAGCTCTAGCTATGCCAGTTAGAAGCCAACGGTTAGCCATAGACGATGTAGCTTTATCTCCAGGCAGATTTTATCAACACAACCACTTTGCCACACAACCCTTTATGCTTGAGCGGCTAATGAGAAAGTTGTGCTAGTTCGTCTGTATTCAATCCCGTGACATCCATAATGGTTTGTTGATCTAGACCATTAAGCAGCATCTTACGCGCCATCTCCTTGAGTGCTTCTTGGCGACCTTTTTCCTCACCTAATTGTATACCTTCTTGGCGGCCACGTTGCTCGCCTTGTTGGCGCAATTGTTCTGCAATAGTCATAAGTGTTTCCTCGTGTTTCGGTACTGATGAGACTAGTGACGTAATTAACGCTTCTAGGTTACTCGTTTCACCCACTTGGAGTAGGTAGCTCATCAATGACTGTACTTGCTTATCTGTTGTGTAATCGGTTAAGAGCAATGTGACCAGAGGCTCAAGGAAATCCATGATATCGCGATGCCTCGCGTGCTTTTGTACAAGTTCAAGTAACGCGATACGGCGATGTTGCATTATCTCATCATCGGAGATAACAGTGACATCGACCAATGGAAAATCTTGAGTCTAGAGAGCCTTAGCCATCTTAGGGTTAGCAAAACCTTTTAACCAATTCATCTCATATGGGTAGGGCGAGACTTGGCCATGGTAAAACTGCAAAGGGATCACCAAGGGTAAATGCTCATGACCCGCTTCAATATGCTTTTGCATGGCAGCGATAGCGTAACGCATCAGTCTGAACGCCATGTGTTTATCTGGCCGACTCTGGTGCTCGATTAACGCATAGACGTACCCTTCCCCCTGAGACGTTTTAAGAGAATAAAGGACATCCGAATAGTAAGGCCGTAAGTTTTCTTCTATAAAGCTGCCTGATTCGAGCTTTAGGGTCGTCAAATCAGTACCATGATAAAAATTATGCACCATGTTGGTTTCTTTCTACACATCAATTTAGTTCATTTACTCTAATTAATTTTTGACCCATTCTGCGTTTCGGCAGCTAGCTATCACAGAATGCAGCCGCCAATTTTGACCTACTTGTTCTTATGTCTAGAGCTCTAACTATGTGACCAAATCTGCTAATCCACTACATTAGAAGGGCAACTCTCTTCCCTGTAATTGATCGTTATCCCGTAAAATTCGAGCTTATCTAGTAATAAATTGCCGAATACCTTTTTGGTCATTTAATTTTTACATCCAAACCAAGTGATATTAAGGTACCTACCAGTGTTGTGATCACCACCGATATCAATGAACCAATCAGCACATACTCAGTCATGCTTCGGTCGTCTGATTTATTCAACTCACCAAACCTAAATATTGACTTAGCCGCCAATACAAAACCCACAGCTGCATAGCTCCCCACAAGCGTAAAGGTCAGTATTAACACTCGCTCTAAGTAACCGATCAACTCACCACCTGCGATAAGACCACTAATACTAGTAGTATCTGTATCTTGATCTTGATCTGATATTGGAAACTTCCTTAAGACGCTGCCAATCACAATCGAAGTTGGCTTGAGAATTAGTAAGTAAGCAAACACCACCATAACACCATCTGAGAACTTCTCATCTTGTAGTACGGCATCGATCATTACACCATCTGCCATGTGAAAGGCAATGGCTACTAGCACTGATACATGCAAAGTCTGGTCGATAATAAAATAGGAAAACTTACCACCATTTCGTGCTCTTACTTTCCACAAATCGATAATAAAATGACTTACCGCTATGATAACGACCAAGCAAGTAGTTGAGCGCCAGTCAATACCTAACGCTATAGCAGGAACTAACAACGCGACACCGTGTAATAGTGAGTGAAAGTACAGTTCAGTTGAACGGTAAGTGTATTTTTTCTTTGCTTCTACCCATTGGTTCGGCTGGAGGTAAAAATCACAGATGATGTGAATCATCAAGAACGGTATTAGAACATCAAAAAAATTAAACATACTTGAGTCCCGTCACTTGGTTTATGAATCGCCAATTTAGCTCACTGATTAGCGGCCAACCTGAAGCTTTAAGAGACTTACTGGCAGTGGCAGTAGCAACATCGAGCTTTTCTGCTAACTCACTAATAGACAAACCTTCATTGGTTCGAAGCATCGGAAGCATAACTTCACATTGGCGCGAGGTTAATTCCGTTAGTTGTCTATCGAGGTACTTAAAGAGTAAGTCAAAGTGCTCAGTGAGTTCGAAACGGTCAGAGTTAAATAACAACCTGTCGCTTTTTAAGGCTTTTAGTCCACGCCCAGAAAGAACAAATGCTTCACCCATCGATTCAGAGACAGACTCACGCAAATCGGCATTAGAGGCAATAGCAAGGCTAATGCGACTATCAAACTCTTTGCCAAGCGCTTTAATGCCAATACGATAAATGATGGTGTATCTCAGAGCGCTTTCAATATCATGCACCACGGTCTGAAATTCATCGCCACGCTCAATACTGTGCGCATTTGATGAATTTCCTGCGGTGATCAGTCTCTGAATGTCTTTGATTCGTTTAAGAAGTTGTTCAAACTGTTCAGATGTTAGCTTGGTTGAGTTGACAATATCGCCGCTGATCACTGCGATAGGTTTAGAGGTAGACTCCACATTAAAACTCCTTCTTTCATGTAGATGCCAATTTAGCCGTTTATGGCTAATAATGCAAATTTAGCCGTTTATGGCTAATAGGTGGAAATTAGCCGTTTAGGGCTAAACGATTCATGAAGCTTGTCATTACCTTAGTTTGACTGTCATCACTTTTACGAGTGCCGTTCGACTACTGTGGTAGTGATCCAATATGATCTGCACCATCAATAATGGATACTGACTCACTTTTGTCCAGAGGCTTCATCGATCTGAAGTTTTACTTGTGGCACTTTTCTCAAAAAGTGCCAGCTAGCTCAGATCTGCCCGTGCGACGTGAAGTCGTATGAAGCGTTGTTCACCACGAAAGCGTGAACCATCTGTATCACCAGATGACCCTATGGCTCTGAATAAAGTAGCGAGCCAGACAATGTAACGAAGTCAAGTAACT
>NZ_CAWQUW010000026.1:0-41924 GCF_963898195.1 Vibrio sp. L3-7
ACTTACGCGATGATAAAAGCGTTGAACAAGCTTATTGGGTTAGGTATGCCTGAAACTTGTCGTATTGACTAAGAAATACGCGAAACGGGGTGGCTCTATCTCTAAATTTAATTACGCAACAAAGCCGGTCAGGTAAGACCTTTTTCCATAGAACAAAAGGTTTTGCCTCCAAACAGATAGGTGATGCCGTTTTTGAACAAAAACGGACTGAAAAACTAGCAAATAAGGTCGTACCTCGGTTACCGCATATATATGCGAAACTTAGAGCGCTGGCCTAATCGCGATCCATTACAAAAACGGTGATGGGGTCAGGTCTTGCTTTTTGTCAAAAGGCGGTGTCGCTGGCATTATTAATGCGCCAGCAAAATACCTACTACATGCCTAACCATCTTGGTCATGTCTATGGTGTGTTTGACCAGGCAGGCGAAAGACTCAGTCGGCGAGGTTATCCGCCTTACGGGTAAGTAAGTGGTGATGGTTTCACTCTACAGCCGTTTGGCATGTCGACCAAACGCTCAGATTTTGAAAGTGGATTAGTTTATTTTGGTTATCGCTTCTATATGCCAAACCTGGGCCGCTGGCTAAACCTCTGATTGTAAGGAAGGCGCCATGTTTTGTCTTAACGCGATTTACTTAGAGAATGACCCAACGGCGCGAAATAACCTTGAAGCGCTTCATAAATCTTTTTGCGATGCTTGAGGTCTGGATAGAGAGGGAACATATCCGGCTTGGTCGTGCCATCGACTAAGTAAGAATTCTCGATATCTGAGCAGGACTCAATCGTAGCTTCAAAGGCTCGCGCCATCATTTCTGTAGGTAATGAGAAATAACGGGCAGACGTTGCCTTGTCGGCAATAACACTTCGAGCCACGTAGTCGTGTTTATCCAGATTATTGTCGCTGAGCAATGTGGTATCGAACAGCGACATCAAACTTTCGTTTAATGGATGAGGTCGCACCTTTCTATCGTGTAGCCAACAGTCACTGGCGAACAAGATTTGCTTGCGAGGACCGAAGGTGTCACCAATCTCAAACGCCTTTTCGGCAATGTAGTGGTCAAATGCATGCCAGAACTCATGCGCTAACGCACCAGCACCTGCGTTTTTTGCGAGGGCTAACTCTCTCTGGTTCGGTGCGTAGTGTGCTTGTACACCCTTTCTGCCACCACTACCGAACGCTAAGCCTAATGTGCCACGCAAGCCAATTGCTTCTGGTGGCAAAGCTAGGATGTAAGCCAAGTCTGCTAACGAGTCGAATATCAGATTCGCAGCGAGTTCTTTCTCTTCTTTCGTCACCCAAGCACCCACACGAATGCTGCCCATACCGAAGGTCTGCTTGATGTCCATGAATGACACCTGATCGCCATGTCGGTAGTCTGGGCCTTTGCGAGTCTTGTATTTAAAGTGGGTTAGCTTCAAAAGATTCCTTGGAAACAGACGTTAGGTTGAGTGATGCATTGTTTTTGACTTATCTCTTTTGAGACACATCTATTTGAGTCGTGCTTAATGAGCAGTACTTGTGTGAACTGTATTTTAGCAACGAGAGAAAGTTAGCATTTTTGACCGCAACTTTCCGAACAAATTAACCTAAGTTGAGTTCACGTGCTTCCCATGACGTTGGGCTTCCTTCACGAGTCAGTGGAAACAGAGACTTGTCTGGCTTGGCGTAACTCAATCGGTGAAGCCTTTGCGTGACATGGTAGCTATCGAGCCCTGAAACCGTGACTAAATCTAGCGCTTCTAAATCAAGGTAGCCATCCGGCATCACTGCACGCTTAGGTGCTTGAATCGTAATAACCTCTCCAATCAGCATCTGGGTTTGATTACTCTCTATTGATATCTGTTCTTTCAAAACCAAACCTATTTTGAGTGCACTTTCTAATACAAACGGCGCGGGAAACATGTCGTCATAATAAGGGGTGAGCCCGACGGCTTTGAATTCGGATGCCGACTTTGGATAACGAGCCGAGGTTTGATGCGCTTTTTGAACAAAGTCAGCGCCAATGCTGTTAATAGTGAAGTGCTGAGTTTCTAGGATATTCTCTAATGTGTGGCGACGACTTTCTGCTGGTCGAATTATGAAGCCAAACAAAGGTGGATTCGACCCTAGATGAACCACAGAACTCACCACAGCAAGATTTTCTAGCCCTTGTTTATCACACGTACCAATCAGGTTTGCGCTTTTGAACCCCGATAAGGAGTTAATTAAGCGAGCGCGTTCTCGCTGATCCATCGTTTGGATATCTTGTCTTGAAAGGTTCATGTCCTTCATGTCTTTTTTGCTTCCCATTGTTATCGACGAACTGGTTCATTAGAGAAAACATATTTACGCACAAGCATCCGCTATCGATCAGTTGAGCGTGTCCCTTTGCATAGATTTACGTATGTTGACGTCGCTTTACATCACGCACGCTAAAGTAATGATGTCGTCTTTATGAGTGTTAAAAAATGAAAACAGTCCGCAATATCATCTGGGCAATGATTGCCACAATGTCAGCCTTTTGGTTTGCGATGGAACCGCAACTCTTCGCTTCAAGCAACGTATTTGAATGGCGTTCGGCCATGATTCAGTTCTCGGGTATTTTGTCTCTGATGTTAATGTCCATCACCATGATTTTGGCGATGCGTTTGCCTATGGTTGAGAATTGGCTCAACGGTATGGATAAAGCGTATCGAGTCCACAAATGGTTGGGTATCGGTGGCGTTGCATTGGGTGTGACGCACTGGTTGTGGTACCAGATCCCTAAGTGGCTAGTGATGTCAGGTGTGTTGGCGAAACCTGTTCGTCATGACGGTTCAGGCCCTGCAAGAACTTTGTCTGGTTGGGAATCGTGGGTCAATGGACTACACGGTTTTGCTGAAAGTATTGGAGAGTGGGGCTTTTACTTATTACTCGTCTTACTGGTAGCGTCGTTGTGGGCGGCAGTGAAATACAAACCGTTTAAATTGTCACATCGCTTGATGTCGGTCGCGTATCTGTTGATCGCGTTTCACTCGGTATTACTGCTCAAACATGCCTATTGGGGCGAACCTATTTATTACCTAACTGTAGCATTTGCTTTAGTTGGGTCTATTGCGGCGATTTACAGTTTGTTGGGTTTGGTTGGGCGTCGTAATCGGCATTCTACTTCTGTTGTGTCCACTCGCTATTTTCCAAAAGCTGAAGTGATGGAGTTAGTGTTAAAGCCAAGTACATCTTGGCGAGGCCATAAAGCAGGGCAGTTTGCGTACTTGCGTTTTGGTAACGAAGACCCGCATCCGTTTACCATTGTGTCAGGTAGCGAAGACTCAGAACTGCGCTTCTTGATTAAAGAATTGGGTGACTTTACGAATGGTCTTTATGAACGAGTAAGTGCGGGCGATGCGGTTACGGTGGAAGGGCCTTATGGGCGACTTGAGTTTGACCTAAGTAAGCCACAAATTTGGATTGCGGGTGGTGTCGGGATAGCGTCGTTTTTTGCAACGCTTGAAGCGCTCAAAACAGAGAAGACTCACTCTCGCATCGAGCTATTCTATTGCACTCGTGGTGTCGATGAGCATTTGGTGGATGAGCTATGGCACCTTGCACATCAAGTCGGAGTGCAGTTGAACGTGATAGATACCTTGCACTCACCTCGATTAAACGCTGAACGCATTGCTCACCAGTGTGGTGATTTAAACGATTATGAGCTGTATTTCTGCGGGCCAGGGCGGTTCTCAATATCGCTTAAAAAAGAACTCGATGCGTGCAAGTTTAATGTTGAGCTGAATTATCACGAAGAGCTGTTTGTGATGCGTTAAAAAGGCCGAAAGGGGTATAAACAGCGTCAACTTTGGCTCTTCGTTGCGGGGCTGGAGCCGCTGTCCGATTTGTCGTTATTGATACCTGACTACAAGTACTCGTTAAAAAGGCAAAACTTGGTCAACTTTTTATTGCAGCGGTTTGCTATTGAGCGATACCATGTACGGCTGTTTTATTGGTAAAGATTGTAAAATGTCAGATGAAAAGCTCGCGTTAGAGTGGATGCGCCAACAAGCGCATAAAATTGATCCGTATGTTATAAATCCATCATTTGATGAGTGTGTCGAACTGCTTGAGCCTGCTTTCAAAAAAGGGAAAAGTGTCGCGCAACTAAAATATCTATTATCAGAAGCGGATCGCCGAGCGGGGGCTGCCGAGCGTAAACATGCCGCCTTAAAGTTCGCCAAAGAAAAAAGCCCAAAGGCAGGCCAAAACCTTCGCCTTCAAAGCAAGCTTCAACAAGTTCAGTTGGCATTAAAGTTAGCGACGGGCGATAACAACATGACCATATCGCAGTTTTGTTCTGAGTATGATGTCAGTAAGCGAGACGGCAACGTAGCGTGGAATGAAAAGCTGGTTGAGCAGAATAAGAAGAAGTGATTTTTTTGATGTCTTATTCTGCCTCGCTTGAGGCCCGATAGGATTTACTTACTCGTAAAGTTTGCTCATAAAGTTATTTAAAATCCTACCAATAAATGTTGTTCAACTGTATTTCAAAAGCCTGAAAAGCATCTTTTCTTCTCAGGCTTTGCGAACAGCTAGTCACTCATCTTTTTCGTCTTAACCGTAAACCACAGCTAAAAGTATCGATGAGCGAATATCAGATATTAAGGTCGAATGTTATTGAAGCTGACCTTCTGAGTTCCATCTCCAAGTTTCTCCAACTTAACCACGTCCCCTTGATAGTAATACGGTTCCATTGGCATATTGCTGTTGGTCGGTCTTGCGTAGTGCAATACAGCCAGTTTAGCGTCAACTTGCTGAGCATATAAATAGCCAATCAGCGCATGTTCAAATTGGTGATAGCCATTGCCCCAATGGAAAGCTTTAGTACGCTTAGGATCAAGCCCAACGCCACCGTATTTGTGGTCGACCCATACATCATGAAAGGTCGGTAGGGTGTATTGCAGGACGTCTTTCATTGAACCATCGACAAGCGATACCGTCATGGCCGCCTGATCGAGCTCTGCCCATTCCCATGACGAAGCCCAATTAGTGTTTGGCCTGCTTTGCCACCCAGTAATCTCTTGTCCTTTCCACGCATTCTGAAGTTCCTCGCCCAAATATTGGGACACGCTCACGAAGTCTTTCTGGTATTTAGCTTGCTCTAAGGTGTGTTTCATCCCTTTGATGCCAAACTCCGACCAATCGGAATTATCTAATGCATGACCGGTTAGATAGGTCATCCAATATGCTTTGATGGTGTGCCCAAAATCGTTGTGATTGGCATTCGCCATCATCGCAGCTTTATCATGAATTGCGCCGTAGAAGCGTTGTTCATTTTCAGAATGGTATTGGTCAATCATGGCTTGCGTGAGCCAATTCAGGTCATCAAGCCATTTTGATTTGATCGGCTCTTTCAGCAAAGGGGCGACTAACAGCATGTAACCGTTAATCTGATCAAGTTGTGCGACCAATTCACGTCGTGTGGCTTTGCCATCTTCGCCGTCAGCAAGTACCCACGCTAAGCCGCTGTTGTCGCTAAGTCGATATTTATCAAAGATAAAAGCTTGTTGGGCGATGAGCGCTTCTTCTACCTTTTTGTCTTGGGTCAGGTAGTAGTACATGGCAAGGCCAATTAATGCATACGCTTGATCTTGAGAGGTACGCTGCTGCCAATCCTGGCCTGCTTTTCCCTCTTTTGTGTAGCCAATAAAGCCACCATTTTGCTTATCTTCTAGCTGATCAATGAGGTAGTACGCCCCTTGCTTAGCAAGCGCTAAAGCTTGTTTGTCTCCGGTAAGATGGTAGAGCACGCCATAGGCATAGGTTTGACGCGATTTCATCCGCGTGAACTCTTTGCCAAAGTGCGGCGTGATCCATCCTTTGTCTAACTCAGGACAAACGTTAGAAACATCGAGGAGTGTTCCATCATCACATCGGAAAGTGGGGAAGTTGCCTATTGGTTCTCCTTGCGCGCTAGGCATTAGCCAATAAGGTGCCAGCCCTTCAGAGGCATGATTGATCCAGTCTTCTCCAGTGGGAAGGGTGACATTGGCAGATACGGCCAAGCTGGCCACGCTGAGTAATGCGATCGTTGCTCGTAACATGATGTTTATCTTAATGATTTGAGTTTCGTTGAATATAAACAATCGCATCTGCACATTGTGATTCGGTGATCACAATCGACCAAATTATTGCAGCTTCAATGAAAAATTATTTCGGTTATAAGTTCTTATGGAAATTGCAATTCAACAATAAATTATCGATAAACGATAATTTATTGTTGATCATCATTTGTTTTGATCTTAGTATTCCGTCGTCAACTCAACAGGAATACTAACTATGTCTAACATCCAAAAACAAAGCCGACGTGTGCGATTACTACTGCAGTCCTTTCTCGCACTCACTCCGATTATGGTGTGCTACTTCTGGCTAACCATTGAGACTCCCTATGACTTTATAAGTGCAACGGGTCTTTATTATTACGACATCGGGCATCTCACGATGTTGCCGCTGTCTATGACAACAAGAACGGTTGCTGCGTTCACCAGTTTAGCGATGTCCAGCATCCTTATGTACGCACTAATGGTTCTGATTCGTTTATTCCGTAATTATGAACGAGGCGAAATCTTCTCTTTGGAAAACGCAATGTCCTACCAGAAGCTTGGGTATAGCTTGTTCTATTGGGTATTAGGTTCAGTTATCTATAGTTCATTGATGTCAGTGATTCTATCGTTCAATAATCCCCCAGGCGAACGTATCTTGGGGATTAGTTTTGTAGGTATGGACTTTTTAACACTGATATTGGGTATAATTATTTTGATCATCTCATGGGTGATGAAAGAAGGTTATATTCTGGCTGATGAGCACAGCCAAACGATTTAAAGGACTTGTCATGACTATCCGCATTAATTTAGACATTATGATGGCAAAACGAAAAATGCGATTGAAGACATTGGCAAAAGAGGTTGGTATTACAGAAGCCAACTTGTCAGTATTAAAAAATGCTAAAGCAAAAGCCGTGAGGTTATCGACACTCGACAAACTGTGTGAGGTTTTAGAGTGCCAACCTGGTGATATTTTGGAGTTTGAACCGAATGATCACAGCGCCCCTGTTGCCAAAGAATAGTCTTTAAAGAAATCGCTTTCTAACCGCCTAATATAAAATGAGTCTCGATGCTATATCGAGACTCATCGCTATCTACTTATACCGGCTTGCTCGCCTCATCTTCTTCAACCACATCGGTTTCTAAGCTTGCCTCTGCTAGCCATTTTTGTATTGATGGGCTGTTAAGCACACGTTGTTGATACTGCGCTGCTTTTTCTGAAAGCTGGATGCCATAGGTTTCTGCGCGTAATGCCACAGGTGCAAACATCGCATCGGCAATCGACCATTCACCAAACAACCATCCTTCAGGGTATTGTTCAATCTGCGTCGACCAAATGGCATCGATACGAGCGATGTCTTTCAAGGCGTCTTCACTGAGTTTTAGCTTTCGTTGTGCGCGGCAGTTCATCGGCATTTCATTTCTGACGGCAAAAAATCCAGAGTGCATCTCGGCGGAAATTGCTCGGGCATGGGCGCGTTCTTTCATTGAACTAGGCCACGCTGCACCGTTCAAGTGGGCGTCGTTAACGTATTCGAGAATGGCCAATGAATCCCACACCGCAACGTCGCCGTCAACTAAGGTTGGAACCTTAGCCGTTGGCGTCACTTTCGCCAGAGTGTCGTAAAAATCAGAGGTGAATAGCTTGAGCTTGATGACTTCTGCATTGAGGTTGTAGTTATCGAATATCAGCCATGCACGCAGTGACCAAGTTGAGTAGTTCTGGTTTCCAATATAAAGCTGCATCGTTGCTTCCTTGCGTTTAGTGGGTATGCTTTGAGCCTAGGGGCATGCATTTGAGCTTAGGGGATTGTATTGCGGCGCACTAACGGATAATTTTGATGCAATACATTAATAAAAACGATGGGTGGTGATTTCAATATGGACATTGATGCGTTGCGAGGTTTTCTCGCGTTTGTGGAAACCAGTAGTTTCACACGTGCAGCGAAACAGATAAATCGCACCCAATCGGCATTCAGTGCTCAGATGCGTAAGTTGGAAGAAGAACTCAACGTCACTCTTTTCCAAAAAGAAGGGCGTAACTTAATACTCACTGAAGCAGGTTTGGCGCTGCGTTCTCATGCCGAACAGTTAGTCGCCCTTCACAATACAGCCCTCAAGCAAGTAAAGCGTTACGAAGACAAACAACCTCTACGACTCGGCTGCCCTGAAGACTACAACGACACTATTCTGCCAAAAGTGATTCGCCTGTTACAGAAAGCGGAACCCACCTGTTCAATCCAAATATTTAGCCTGCCCAGCATTACGCTGAGAGAGTGGTTGGATGACGGCAGGCTTGATGCGGCGATTGTCACCCGAGCGCCCGATAGTGAAGAGGGTTACTGGCTCACTCATGATATCGGAGTATGGATAAGCAACCCTGATTATGTGTTCGATGATTCTAAACCCGTCCCATTAGCCTTGTTTCAGACCGATTGTAAGTACCACGCAGCGGCAGTGAATGGCTTAACTAAGCAGGGCACGCCTTATCAGTTATTGGCGTGCAGTAATACCGCTTCGGCGCAGCGTGCAATCGTTAAAGCGGGATTAGCCATCGGCGCGATGGGTAAGCTGAGCGTGACTTCAGATTTGAGAATCCTCGATGAAATGCCGCCGTTACCAGCAGTGGATATTGTGTTGATCTTAGCGAGCAAACATCACCCAGTATTGGATAAAGAGGTGCTCAATCAACTTGTCGAGTTGGATTCCAATTAGATTTTTGCTCGGAGATGGTAACGTTGAGTGCGGAACTAAAATAGATAGGCCGAAAACACTGCGTTTCTCGGCCTTATTTTTATGGAAGACTGAACGTGCGTTAAGAGAGCTTAAACTTACTCAATTCTCCGTGTAAATCTCCAGCTTTTACGGTCAGCTCATTACTGATTGCTACTGATGATGTCATGGTGCCCATCACTTCCACGGCGGTGTCATTGATGATCACTACATTGCGGTTAATCTCTTCTGATACTGAGCTTTGCTCTTCAGCAGCCGAAGCAATCTGATTATTCATGTCGTTAATCACTTCAATCGCTTGGTTGATTTCCGACAAGGCTAGATGTGCTGCTTGGGTTTCCCCTTTGGTATCGTTCGCTTGCTTCTGGCTTTGCTCCATCAATATCACGATAGATTGAGTCTCTTGTTCTAAGCGAGCCAACATCGAACGAATCTCTTCTGTCGAGCCTTGAGTGCGATTTGCGAGGTTACGCACTTCATCTGCCACGACAGCAAAGCCTCGTCCTGCTTCACCCGCACGTGCTGCCTCAATAGCGGCATTAAGCGCAAGTAAGTTGGTTTGTTCTGCAATGCCACCAATCTCGCTCAAGATACCCTGAATAGCGGTGCTCGAATCGACCAAATTTTGCGTTTGTTGCTGCGCATCGTTAACCTGCACAGCCAAGCTGTCTACCGCGCTGGCGGCATTGTCCATGCGTGTCATGCCATTGAGACTGTTGCTTTGTACTTGGCTTGCGGCTGCGGCTGCTTGAACGGCTGAGCTTGCCACTTCTTGCGCAGTCGCACTCATTTCATTGATCGCGGTTGCAAGTGAGTTCACCTCGTTAACCTGAGAGTTCAACTGGTCACGTGAAACTTCAGCACGAGCTTGGCCTTCTGTTGCGTTTTTATCTACTTGGTCGGCCGTTACCATAACGGTAAGTAGCATCTCTTGCATACGAGATAGGAAAGTATTGAACCAGTGTGCAAGCTGAGCGGTTTCATCTTTTCCTTTCACTTCAATGCGGTAAGTTAAGTCGCCTTCGCCTTGTGCTGCATCTTTAAAGCGCTCCACTAAGTTGTTTAGAACCTTGCCCAGAGAATTGGCAATGAATGCCATTGAGGCAATGCCTAGAATAGCTGCGATGAGCCCCGCCCACACACCTTTTTCAAGTGCTTTTGAATTCTGTGCATCACTCCATTGCGTGTAGTTGTCGACGCTTTTTGTAAGGTGACTACTGGGAACCGACACCATGACTACCCATGGAGCATCACTGGTCTCAATTGCGGTAATTGCGTACTCATCGCCGCCGAAATTAACAAGACCAGCCCCTTCTCGCTTAGCGATAGATTGAATTGTCGACCATTCGGATTCCAATTCAGAAGAGACTCTTTTACCCACCATGTTTCCAGCTCGGCTGTTGGCGAGAGTTATGCCTTTCCATGATGTAATAAGGATTTTTCCTTCGCCATCAAACAAGTTACGTGCAAGCAATTCGCTTTGGCTTTGAAGCTCAAACAAAGACAAGTCAAAACCAATTGAGCCAATGATTTTCCCGTCTTGTTTGATTGGTTGGCTGATGGTAGTGATGAGCTCTTGCTTGCCGCGAACTGGATAGAAATAGGGTTCCATCACAAATGTCTTACCGGTTTGGTATGGCATTAAGTGCCAGTCGTCTTTGCGCTCACCGTTGCTGTTGAGTTCGGTATTGCTGAAACTCTCCATTGCGACGGCGTCAAAGCTGTTCTGATCATTTGGAGAGAAGAAAGGCGCAAGGTAGCCCTGACTGTTAAAGCCTAATTCGGTGTCCAAGCTGATCTCGTTATTCAGATCGGTTTGTTGTGGCCAAGTCTTGTTCTCCCAAACCATGTAGCCCGCAAATACAGCTTTGTTTTGTGCTTCCAAGGCAGCAGTAAACTGTTTAACGATAAGGTCTGCGCTTGCGTTGGTTTCTGAACTTAACTCAATAATGGATCGTGCTTGCTTAAGGTTTGCTAGTACAGGATCAAGTTGGTTGGCAATGTTCAAACCTTGTTGAATGGCTGTGTTTTGTAAATCTGTCGTTGTGGCGTCTGTCAGCTGCGTCTTTACTTTTTCAGTGACTTGTTTGTTCACATCGGTAAAGGCGCTGGTGGTCATGCCCATTGCGATCAACAGAGTGAAAGCCATTGCTCCACCTGCACTCACCGCAATTCGCGTACGTATACTGTTAAACATATGATCCCTATAGCCAAATATTGGTAATTTCCCAGAGATTTTAAACAAGATAAGTGAATGGAAAATTCAAAATAATGAACACAAAAAGAATAGGGTGATCAAAATTATAAATAGGATTGCATAGTGCTCAGATTTATATCTTGTAGGCGGGTTCTATAAGGTAAGTAAATGGCCGTTAGTATTTCATTAGCTATTTGTATTCATTGATCTTTTAAATTTATTAATGATATTTATTTGTCGGTAAATCAAGAGGTTGTAGTTTGAGGGTGTCCTGAATATGGATTACTTATTACGTGACTTTACTCACACTTTAATTTAGTCCGAAGCACAGTATGTCCACTTACAAAGTGTGTGTTTCTACTTTAGGTGCTCAATCAGAGCATCCAAATCATTGTTCATGTTTTATTGAAGAATCCCCAAGCTCTTTAGCTTTCTATAAATGGTATTGCGGCTGATGCCGAGTATTCGCGAAGTCTTACTGATGTTGCCTTGGTTCGCTTGATACGTTTGCAGTAAGGTTTCTTCAACGGTACTTCTTAAATCGTTGTTCGTTGTGCCTTTGATGGTATTAGGAGTCGTCAGTTGATGCTGATTATCTTGCGCTAATGACGTGAGGTGTTGAGCAAGGTGGATAGGCACGTGCTCTAAGGTGAGCTGTGGTTCATCACTGGCGAGTAGGGCGGCGACCTTAAGTAAATTGTCTAATTCACGTATGTTGCCCGGCCAAGAATAGGCGCACAGTAAGCTCATTAAGTGCGGGCAGATTGTCTGTTCGTCTTTCGCGTACTTATTATGAATGTGCTCGATTAAGACGTGCTTATCTTGTCGGTGTTGCAGGCTTGGTAAAGTGAAGGCTAAGCCGTTCAGGCGATAATAAAGATCTTGTCGAAATTCTCCGGTTGCGACTAGCTGCTCTAAGTTTTTATGAGTCGCGGCGATGATCTGACAATCGACTTGGTAGCTCTGATTTGAGCCCACAGGGACCACGGATTTGTCTTGCAGAACATGCAGCAATCGACATTGAGCCTCCAATGGCATGTCGGCAATTTCATCGAGAAACAGAATCCCCTTGTCTGCTTGGCGGATCTTACCTTGGAAACCTTTGTGGCTTGCGCCAGTAAAAGCGCCCGGCGCGTAACCAAACAGTTCTGATTCGATAAGATCTTTCGGTAGAGCACCACAATTTACCGCCACTAAGGGCGACGATTTACGCTGGCTCTGTTTGTGTAATGCTTTAACAAATTCGCCTTTTCCGACCCCTGTTTCTCCTAGGATTAATAGGCTGATCCCTTTATCGATAACCTTATTAGCTTGCTGCCAAGCGTGTTCTATCTTTTGTTCGCCATGGTGCAGATCACACGATGCTGAAATGGAGCGCGTGCGTTTGGTGGTTGGTTGTTTGAGATGCTGTTTTTCAAATACAAAGGGCGTGTCTATTGAAGCTCGGTTGAAGAAAGTGTCGATGCACTCGCCGACGATTGAGGTTTGATCCAGCAGCTGAGAGGCAACTTGATTGTGCGCCACTACCTCGCCAGCTTCGTTCGCTATCACTATCCCTTGCCAACCACTGTGTAACAACGATTTTTCACACGCGAGGTCAATACGAGTGGTGCCTTGTGGGATATGACTCAGTAGCTGATTTTCAACAAGCTGAACCATATTTTGAACCAGTAGCTGTACCGAAGTATCGTGTTGTTGTTGCTCACTGGTGATGTCCAATACGCCCACCATTTGACCTTGGTGATCAAACACCGGGCTCGCTGAGCAACTGATAAAACGATGCTGGTGGATGAAGTGCTGTTCGCCAATGATCGATACTGGCTTGGCTTCAACAATCGCGGTGCCAATCGCGTTGGTGCCTTTAAGTTGTTCCTGCCAACACGCCCCAGAGCTGAGTGCAATCGAAGTTAGTTTCTCTTTAAACCGCTCCTGTCCCCAACTCGCCAGAATCACTCCCTCAATATCGGTCAAAATCAAGCGGCTGTCAGTGCGTGCAAACATCTGATTAAACAGAGGTAGCGCATTGCGTTCGACGATCTGAATCAAGTCAGACGATTGATGACGTCGCTGCTTAAGAATCGATTGTGGTAGGCGAATGTCTTCGGGAAGTCGTCTCTGTTTTAGACCCGCTTCTGTGCTGCGGTGCCAAGAGGACGAAAGCCAATCTGAGGTGTTTGCTTGTTGAAGGTGCATGACTGTTCCATGTCGTAACAGTGAGGGTGTACCAAATTGGAACAGTTGAACATTGGAGTGGTTTCCATACGTCCGTTCAATGCCAACTCACTTTGGGTTGTAAACGTTTGGTAATCATAGTTTTACAATTTATTAACAACAAGTTTTGAAGTTCTGGCGTGTGATTTGCGTTGTTACTGTTGTGAAGAAAACACGAAGTATCAGTGTTTTAAACAGAAAGTATAAACATGGTGGCTCTCTTCTTACGAGCTTTCTTCTCACGAGATCTGTTCTCAAGGGAAGCCGCCATGCTAGCTCGACAACATAAGCTCAACAACGAATGAACAACGACTAAAAATTAAAGAAGGATCTAACTATGATTTACGCACAGCCGGGTAGTGATAACGCAGTGGTTAACTTTAAAGCGCAATACGATAATTTTATCGGTGGCGAGTGGGTGAAGCCTGTTAGCGGCGAGTATTTTGATAACATTTCCCCAGTGAATGGTCAGGTGTATTGCCAAGTGGCACGTTCAACCGAGGCGGATATTAGCTTGGCACTTGATGCGGCGCACGCTGCTCGTGCAAGTTGGGCTTCGACCAGTGTGACTGAACGTTCGAACATTCTGCTTAAAATTGCTGACCGCATTGAAGCGAACCTTGAAGAAATCGCTGTTGCTGAAACATGGGAAAACGGCAAGCCTGTACGAGAAACTCTAGCGGCGGATATCCCTTTGGTTGTTGATCACTTCCGTTATTTCGCGGGTTGTATCCGAGCACAAGAAGGCAGCGCAGCTGAGCTCGATTCAAACACTGCGAGTTACCATTTCCCAGAACCGATTGGTGTGGTGGGGCAGATCATTCCTTGGAACTTCCCGATTTTAATGGCGGCTTGGAAATTGGCACCAGCACTTGCTGCGGGCTGTTGTGTGGTGATGAAACCCGCCGAACAAACACCGACATCGATTTTGGTGATGATGGAGAAGATCGCTGATCTTCTACCTGCAGGCGTGGTCAACATCGTTAATGGTTTTGGTAGCGAAGCAGGCCAAGCATTAGCAACTAGCGATCGTTTGGCTAAGTTGGCGTTTACTGGTTCAACTGAAGTTGGGCATCATATTCTGAAATGTGCGGCTGAAAGCTTGATTCCATCAACGGTTGAGCTTGGCGGTAAGTCTCCAAATATCTATTTCCCAGATATCTTTAACCATGAAGATGAATACCTAGATAAGTGTGTCGAAGGCATGCTGCTTGCGTTCTTCAACCAAGGTGAAGTGTGTACTTGTCCATCACGTGTGTTGATTCATGAATCGGTATACGACAAGTTCATCGCGAAAGTAGTCGAGCGTGCTCAAACTATTAAACAAGGTAACCCGCTAGATACCGATACTCAGGTTGGCGCACAAGCTTCTAAAGAGCAGTTCGATAAGATCTTGAGCTACCTAGAAATCGGTCGTCAAGAAGGCGCGAAAGTGCTAACAGGTGGTGAAATCGCGCAGCAACCGGATGATCTCGGCAACGGTTATTACATTCAGCCAACCATGCTGGAAGGACACAACAAGATGCGTGTATTCCAAGAAGAGATCTTTGGCCCTGTTATCGCGGTAACGACGTTTAAAGATGAAGCAGAAGCGCTAGAGATCGCCAATGACACCGAGTATGGCTTGGGTGCAGGCGTATGGACGCGTGATGCAAACCTAGCGTATCGCATGGGGCGCAACATTGAAGCGGGGCGTATTTGGGTGAACTGTTACCATGCTTATCCAGCACATGCCGCGTTTGGTGGTTATAAGAAATCAGGCATCGGCCGTGAGACACACAAGATGATGCTCGACCACTACCAAAATACTAAGAACCTATTGATCAGCTACGATACTAATCCGTTGGGCTTCTTCTAATACAGGTTCGTTCTAAAAGAATGAGAATGAATCATGGGTACAAAGAATAACTAACAACGCAGTCGGCTTTAATAAAAACAAAAAGTAAAACCAAAACGCCCAATTCATGTGAGTTGGGCGTTTTTATGTCTGAATCGTTCTAGCTTTGTGAAAAGAAGATCTCTGGCTTGTGGACAGGGCCATAGTTGCCTTCTAGCTGAGTGAGTTCCAAGCCTTGCTTTCCTATCAGAGAACCGACTAATTGGCGGTTAAATGGGTAGCTGTCGGGGTTGTTAATATACTCTTCAACATCAATCCATTTAGCTTCTGCAATTTCATCAGTGTCTTGAATCGCGATCTCTTGAGTTTGAGCGATAAGGTGACAAATAAAGTAGAGGTTCGATTTACCGAATTGATACGGGTGCCTTGTCGCCATGCCAACCACAGAAACGAACGTTGCCTCGATACCGGTTTCTTCCAAGGTTTCTCGAACAACCGATTCCTCAATACCTTCACCCAACTCAATATGGCCGCCAGGTAACTTGTAGCCAGTCATACCGTGCTCTTTAATCATCAGCACTTGGTTTTGTTCGTTGGTGATCAACGCGCCAGCACCCAAGGTGTGGGTAGGGATGAAAGGTACAAATTCTACCATCTCGGATTTATGAATCAGCGTAATCTCGTCTTCTAAGCAGTTGTGAAACACAAAGCCAAGTTCAGTCGCCACCGGAATAAGGTGCGACAATGAAATAGGCAAGCTAATCCAAATAATGCCTTTGTTATTCTGCTTTGAAAATTGGGTGATCTCGCTTAGTTCGGCATTGAATGAGGCAGCGTCGTGAGGGGCTGTTGCTGGGTCAATGATGATGCCGTTAAATTTGTCGAGCGTAAATTCCACGGGTGATCCTTTATTATTTTTGATTTATTGGGAGTCGAGCATAGGTGGAGCTTATAACATCTTAAGGGCTTATAACACCTGCACTGCTTGTGATATTTAGATTGTCTGTATCACCTTAAGAGAAAGGACAGTCGCGGGTGAAAGTGGAAAAGGTAGGAGAGTGCATAGCGGGCGGGCTGAAACAAAAACTGCGCTTGGAAGCCAAAGCGCAGTCTGAAGGTAAATCTTATTTAAGGTCTATTCTAACGAACATAGTTCGCATCAATACTCACGTACCAGTGCTGAAGCTTGCCGTCGGCCTTTTTGATCCACAAATCGTTGGTGTAGCTCTCGATCTTACCGTTAACCGTAAGGTTGAATGTGTTCTCGTCGAATTCGCCAAGCTTCACGAACTGGTCCGTAGTAATCAGAAATGGGTCCATGTCGTCCACGCTAACCACATCTGAAATCACATAGTAGTGGTAAGTCAGCGGCTTGCTCGCATCATTCGGATTGCTGCGATATGCCACAAGCTTGAATGGTTCCGTTAATGGAACGTCAAGCGTTTGCTTGTCCATGGTCGCTGGAATTGGGATAAACAGCCAAGCGGTAAACAGACCGCTCAGTAAAACCATTAGGAAGAAAAGAGTCTTAATTGCTTTCATAGCAACCTTCAAAATAGGTGATGTTGAAGGCGCTATGGTAACAGGTTTGATTTGCTGATTGTAAGAGTATGAATAAGTGAAGGCATCACCTGTCTGTTAGGAAGTTTGAACGAATTGACACACTGTTCATAACTTTTTGTTTTAAATCTTTGTTCATTACTCTCTGCGAACATCCCTCGGTTTAGATTGATGAATGTAAGCAAACAGCAGGCACAAAAAAGCCCACACCTCACGCTTTTGCAAGGTGTGGGCTAAATCGGTGTGACTACTTGTTTAGGTAAGCTGCGTGGAACTCAATATGCTCATCAATAAAGCTAGAGATGAAGTAGTAGCTGTGGTCGTAACCTGGCTGCATACGTAACTCTAAATCGGCATTGGTTACCTTAGCTGCTTCGACTAATTGCTCAGGTTTAAGCTGTTCAATCAGGAAGTTGTCCGCTTCGCCTTGGTCAACCAACATTGGCAGCTTAGTGCCTTTGGTTTTTAGAAGCTCAGAGGCATCGTAGTGTTTCCACTCTTCAATATCTAAGCCTAGATATTGGTTGAATGCTTTCTGTCCCCAAGGGCATTGCATTGGGTTGGTGATTGGGCTGAATGCCGAGATAGAACGGTAGCTATCTTCGTTCTTGATGCCAATCGTTAGGGCACCGTGTCCGCCCATGCTGTGACCAGAAATTGATTTTACTGATGTCACTGGGAAGAAAGATTCAATCAGCGCTGGGAGCTCTGTTACCACATAATCGTACATGTGGTAATGGCTGTCCCATGGTGCTTGAGTGGCATTCACGTAGAAGCTTGCGCCTTGGCCGAGATCGTAGCTTTCATTGTCGGCAACGCCTTCACCACGTGGGCTTGTGTCTGGGGCAACAATGGCAATGCCTTGTTCAGCCGCAGCTTTGAACGCGCCGGCTTTTTGCATGAAGTTTTCATCGGTACAGGTTAAGCCTGATAACCAATACAAAACAGGAACTGGGTTTTCTTTACTTGCATTAGGTGGCAAGAAAATCGCAAAACGCATGTTGCAGTCAAGCGTTGCAGAAAAGTGGGTGTATTGTTTGTGCCAACCACCAGCAACCTTTGCTTGGCTAATGTTTTCGATTGTCATCTATTGTGCTCCGTTAGGTTGATGGTTTGGGAGTGAATTTGTCTATATCACTTAAAGTTTCACCACCCACCGGGCAGGAGGTGGTGAAGACAGTTTGTTGCTTTTCATTTATAACTTTGGCCTCGACACCTAAGTATCGAGACCAAGGAGAATTACTTATCCATGTGTAGAACAGTACGGATAGATTCACCTTTGTGCATTAGGTCGAATGCTTCGTTTACATCTTGCAGACCCATAGTGTGAGTGATGAACTCTTGAAGACCAAACTCACCCGCCATGTAACGGTTAACGATCTCTGGAAGCTCAGAGCGGCCTTTAACACCACCGAAAGCAGAACCACGCCATACACGACCAGTCACTAGTTGGAATGGACGAGTTGAGATCTCTTGGCCTGCACCTGCAACACCAATGATGACCGATTCGCCCCAACCTTTGTGACAGCACTCAAGTGCTTGACGCATCACGTTTACGTTACCAATACACTCGAAAGAGTACTCAACACCACCGTCTGTCATCTCAACGATAACGTCTTGGATTGGTTTGTCGAATTTAGTTGGGTTGATGCAGTCAGTCGCGCCAAGCTGTTTTGCTAGATCGAATTTGCTCTCGTTGATATCAACACCGATGATGCGATCAGCACCAGCCATGCGAGCACCAATGATTGCAGAAAGACCGATACCGCCTAGGCCGAATACAGCAACGTTGTCGCCTTTTTCAACTTTAGCTGTGTTCAGTACTGCGCCCATACCTGTAGTTACACCACAACCTAGAAGACAAACTTCTTCAAGTGGTGCTTCTTTGCTTACTTTTGCTAGAGAGATTTCTGGAAGTACTGTGTACTCAGAGAAAGTAGAGCAACCCATGTAATGGAAAATTGTTTCGCCGTTAATAGAGAAGCGGCTTGTACCGTCTGGCATTAGGCCTTTACCTTGCGTTTCACGAACCGCTTGGCATAGGTTAGTTTTACCAGATTTACAGAACTTACATTCGCCACATTCAGCTGTGTAAAGTGGGATAACGTGGTCGCCAATCTCAACACTTGTAACGCCTTCGCCGATCATCTCAACGATGCCGCCACCTTCGTGACCAAGGATTGAAGGGAAGATACCTTCTGGATCGTCACCTGATAATGTGAATGCGTCAGTGTGACAAACACCAGTAGCAACGATGCGAACTAGAACCTCACCCGCTTTAGGAAGTTGTACATCTACTTCTTCCATTTTTAGTGGCTCGCCAGCTGCCCATGCAACCATTGCTTTTGATTTGATATGCGTTTGACCAGGTTTAATTTCGATTGTCATTGGATGCTTCCTATATATGTCAGTACAGCGGATAACTGTGCAATTAGCTTTAACCCGTTAAGAGTAGTTGAGCTTAATTGTTTCCGCTCTCTCGTTTTGTTGGAGCTAGTATAGGTGTGAGTATGAGTTTTGATAATCCCTTTAAATTGAAAATGATTATTACGTATTTGTAATAGTTAGTATAAAGATCTGCTCTGCGTTCCCAGTAATTACTTTATTCAGATCTAGTCGGGTTTTGATGGAGGGCTACTTATCCAAATAGTCTGAATGCATAGTTATCATTGATGTTTGAGTGATTGTGTTATGGCAGCTTATATATTAATAACTGATTCCTACGATAGACTTATCAATACTTATAATCGTTACTAACTAATTGAATTTTAATGATTGAAGCAATGTCGCATAAGCACTCTGCATACGACGTTTTGTAAGATATCAGAAACAATAGTGTCATTTTACTCACCTAATCTCCTCGCCAAATTTTGAGTTCTAACTTTTTGGGAAGAGAAAATGAAAAAGAGTACATTGACCGTACTGTCAGGCTTGATAGCAGCAGCTCTGGTTGGTTGCAATTCAAGTTCACCAAGTGATGACAGCGGCAATATGGATAGCGCAGTGCAAGTGGCGTTCATGCCTGATATCCATTTCCATGATGTTTACGGTGATTTTCAGGACGGCTCGTTCGCAGGGTTGCCGAATGCAATCAGTGGTAAGAATGCAACGATCAGAACGATGGAGTCTCAGATGAACTCTACTCGTCTATTCAACGAAAACTACTTCGCGATGATTGCGGCGTTAGATGATGTGGTTGAGCGTGGCGTGAAGTACGTAGCCCTGCCGGGTGACTTCAGTGATGACGGCCAACCCATTCATATGCGTGGTTTAGTAAGCATTTTTGATCACTATCGCGACACGTACGGCCTTGAGTTTTTTGCAGCACCAGGCAACCACGATCCAGTGAGGCCATTTACTATCCCTGCGGGTAAGTCCGACTTTTTAGGTGAAGGGGGCAAGAACCAACGTATTTATAGTCGCGGTAAAGAAGAGTGTGTTGGCTATGAAGATGAGTGGACAACCATTCCTGGATCCGGTGACAACCTCGATACCATTTGTACTGAAGAAGTGCGTGAGTGGGGTTATGAAGAGATCATGAGTATCCTTGGTACTCACGGTTTCTATCCTCAGCAAGATTATCTCTACTTTGAAACGCCTTACAGTAGTGACCAAGCTCATGCTAACTACAGCTATGACTTAGCTAAAGAAGAAGCGGCCTTTGACAAACGTATGTACGAGATCTGTTACGAAGGCACTGGAGGCAGTTACAAAGAGAGCGGTTACTCAAGCTGTTCTGAAGTGCCTGATACCAGCTACTTAGTAGAGCCTGTGAAAGGACTTTGGTTGTTGGCAATCGACGCGAATGTTTATCGCCCCCAAGAAGGTTCGTCTGATAGTTCTTTAGATGGAAATACGTTTGATGGCTCAAGCAGTGCTGGCTACAACATGATGCTGACCCACAAAGAACATGTGATCGATTGGATCTCTGATGTAGTAAAAGCAGCGAAAGAACAGAATAAGACTCTGGTCTCTTTCTCACACTTCCCAATGACCGATTTCTACAACGGTGCCTCTGAAGAGATTGAAGACTTGTTTGGAGAAGGAAGCCATCAATTGGCTCGTGAACCAGATGACAATACCAGCCGAGCATTGGCAGCGACAGGCTTAAACATCCACGTTGGTGGTCACATGCACTTTAATGATACGGGTAAGAAGAGCTTCAATATTGATGGTGTTCAACACACACTCTTCAACATCCAAGCGCCATCGCTAGCGGGTTACATCCCAGCTTACAAGCTGCTGAACATTCGCCCGGATAACCAAATCGAAGTTGAAACCGTCGTTATCGATCAAGTTAAACGTTACAACGAGCTATTCAGTCACTATGAAGAAGAGCATGAATATCTTACTCAAGCTGCAATCGGAGACCCGGAAGCACAAGCGAAAATCTGGAACAAAGATATTTTGGATTCAGAGAGCTACTACGAACTGACTGATTGGCATATCCGTGAGTTAACGCGTCTGCGTTTCCTTCCTAGTGATTGGCCAATCGAAATGCGTGAAATGATCATGCGCATGAACGGTGAAGATATGATGATCATGTCTCAGCTAGAAACCAATTTTACGGTTTGTCAGCTAGCTGATGAAATGAATTATCCAGTCGAGGGTTGTGTTGCAAATGGTGTAGAAGACTACGAACAATTTAAACAAGACTGGCAAGCAGCGAAAGTTGAAGCTGACGCTATTGCATCTCAAGAAGGTCTAGTGCTTGAAGATTTCGCAACATGGGAAGGTGAAACTCTTGCAACCGACTTCTACCGACTACGTAATGCAGACGAACTGGCGTTCCGTGATATCGGTGAAACACAACTGCGCCAATACGAGTTGCTAAGCCGAGAGCTTTCAGAGTTTGATGGCACGGTGGATTCAGATCTGGGTGACCTTGGCCAATATACCGTTGGTGAAGTGTTCCGTTCACGTTTCGGCAGCTTGTTCGTGATTCTTGAAAAATTCGCAACAGGTCAAGCGAGTGATCACTTCTTGATTGATATCGACCAACAAACTTTGACGGATCTGAAAGGTGAAGTTAAGCGCGATATTTTAAGAGGCTCTACGTCAGTAAACTAAGTTTCATTGCTTTGTTATAGCTGACTAGGTTTCTAGATCATTGGATTAAAGAAGGACCCACTAAAGATGAATTCGTGGGTCCTTTTTGTTTGTCTGTAGAGAAACTTCAATCGAGGATTACACTCAAGGCTTTTTAGGGTATGTCATAATAATTGCTTACTGAAAATCGCATGAATTGGAAATAAAACTACAATATTCTGAGCGCCGTATTTTATTATTGTGGACTCGAACATGCTTTTATCTCTCCCACCTCCAGTGATGCTATCACTCGCTATCGTGCTTGAAGTTGTCGCAACTTCTCTATTACCTAAAACGCAGCAATTTACTTCTTTGCCTGCCACTGCCGCGGTATTGGCTAGCTACGGCTGTGCCTTTTATCTGTTGTCTCTCACAGTGCAAACTATGTCTTTAGGTGTGGCGTATGCGATTTGGTGTGGAGCTGGGATCGTATTGGTCGCGGCATTGTCTTGGTTGGTCTACGGGCAAAAGCTCGATATCTACGCGATCATCGGGATCGTTTTGATTTTGGTGGGCGTCGTGATTATTAACTTGTTTTCGACGTCGGTGAGTCATTAGGGGAGCTAGTTGTGTTATGCGTGAGGGGGCACAACTTTGTGACTCGCTATGTACGCAACACAGGAATTTCAGCTACTGAACTTGTTAAGTTTAACCCTCAAGAACTTATTCCTAGTTAACTTCTCAATAGTCGAGTCGTTGATTCTCGACTGACACATCCCTGCCCGTTTATTTGACAGAATGAATACTCTACACAATTTAGCGACGAGCCTTTCCCTACTAGAATTCACTCAAACGCAGTAAATATTCAATATATGCAACAATAAGCAATTCACTCGATTGACTTTCTTCTAACTTATTGATTTTATAAAAAGTCACAAAGAGAAGATCGCATTATCTTATTACTTGCTATTTAAAGGTCGCTATAGCGACTTTGCTACTACTTGTCATAGATTTTGTGGAAATCACAAGTTACACACATAAATAATAATTATTACTTATACAACAGAGTCAGAGATGCGAATTTTAATTTTTTTAATAGTTTCTATTAGCTTGGCTGGGTGCACTCAAGATCGACATCAAGACGATATTGAAGCAAAAAAAGCTGCATACTTTCATCAGGCAGAGCAAGGGGACGCTCACGGTCAATTTAATCTAGGCGTTATGTATGAAGAAGGGAAAGGTGTATCTCAGGATGATACACAAGCAGTGTCTTGGTATAGAAAGGCTGCGGAGCAGGGATATGTAAGAGCTCAAACCAATTTAGGACGTATGTACAAAAAAGGCCGAGGTGTCTCTCAAGATGACAAAGAAGCGGTGTCTTGGTATAGAAAGGCCGCTGAGCAAGGGCATGCGAGAGCTCAAAACAATTTAGGATGGATGTACGAAAAAGGCCGAGGTATTTCTCAAGATGATAAAGAGGCGGTGTCTTGGTATAGACAAGCCGCAGAGCTCGGGTATGCAAGAGCTCAAACCAATTTAGGATGGATGTACGAAGAGGGCAATGGTGTTTCCCAAGATTATGAAGAAGCGGTGTCTTGGTATAGAAAGGCCGCTGAGCAGGGGTATGCAAGAGCTCAAACCAATTTAGGATGGATGTACGACGAAGGCCGAGGTGTATCTCAAAATGATAAAGAAGCGGTGTCTTGGTATAGAAAGGCCGCTGAGCAGGGGAACGCGAGAGCTCAAAACAATTTAGGATGGATGTACGACGAAGGCCGAGGTGTTTCTCAAGATGATAAAGAAGCGGTGTCTTGGTATAGAAAGGCCGCTGAGCAGGGGGATGCGAGCGCTCAAACTAACTTAGGATGGATGTACGAAAAAGGCATCGGTGTTTCCTTAGATAACAAAGAAGCGGTGTCTTGGTATAGAAAGGCCGCTGAGCAAGGACATGCGAGAGCTCAAAACAATCTTGGCGTTATGTACGAAAAAGGCCGAGGTGTATCTCAAAATGACAAAGAGGCGGTGTCTTGGTATCGAAAGGCCGCTGAACAGGGGGATGCGAGCGCTCAAACTAACTTAGGATGGATGTATAAAAAAGGCAGAGGTGTCTCTCAAGATGACAAAGAGGCGGTGTCTTGGTATAGAAAGGCCGCAGAGCAGGGGTATGCAAGAGCTCAAACTAACTTAGGGTGGATGTACGACGAAGGCAGAGGTGTTTCCCAAGATGATAAAGAGGCGGTGTCTTGGTATAGACAGGCCGCTGAGCAGGGGTATGCGAGAGCCCAAAACAATCTAGGCATTATGTACGACGAAGGCAGAGGTGTTTCTCAAGGTGATAAAGAGGCGGTGTATTGGTATAGAAAGGCCGCTGAGCAGGGTTATACGAGAGCTCAAACCAATTTAGGATGGATGTACGAAAAAGGCCAAGGTGTTTCTCAAGATGATAAAGAGGCGGTGTCTTTGTATAGAAAGGCCGCCGAGCAAGGGCATGTGCTAGCTCAAAACAATCTAGGTGTTATGTACGCAGAAGGCAGAGGAGTCTCTCAAGATGACAAAGAAGCGGTGTCATGGTTCAGAAAAGCCATTCAGCAGGGTTCTGTTGATGCTCAAAACAATTTAGGCGTTATGTACAGAGAAGGCCGAGGTGTTTCTCAAGATGATAAGGAGGCGGTATCTTGGTATAGAAAGGCCGCAGAGCGAGGACACGCGCTAGCTCAAAACAATCTAGGCACCATGTACGCAGAAGGCCGAGGTGTTTCGCAAAATTATGAAGAAGCGGTGTCTTGGTATAGAAAAGCCATTGAGCAGGGTGCTATGGATGCTCAATATAATCTTGGATTGTCTTACGAACGAGGTGTGGGTGTAATTCAAGATTATGAAGAAGCGGTGTTGTGGTTTAGAAAGGCCGCTGAGCAAGGGCATGCGCTAGCTCAAAACAATCTAGGCAGCATGTACGTAGAAGGTCGAGGTATCTCTCAAAATTATGAAGAAGCAGTATCTTGGTATAGAAAAGCCACTGAGCAAGGACTTGCGCTAGCTCAAAACAATCTAGGCGTTATGCACGAAAAAGGCCTAGGTGTTTCTCAGGACTATAAAGAAGCGGTGTCTTGGTATAAAAAGGCCGTCGAGCAAGGACATGCGCTAGCTCAAAACAATCTAGGCGTTATGTACGGAGAAGGCCGAGGTGTTTCCCGAGATGATAAAGAAGCGGTGTTTTGGTATAAAAAGGCCGCTGAGCAGGGGGTTGTAGATGCTCAACATAACCTTGGAATGTCTTACGAGCAAGGTGCGGGTGTTTCTCAAGACGATAAAGAAGCGGTGTATTGGTATGAAAAGGCTGCAGAGCAGGGGCATGCGAGATCTCAAAACCATTTAGGGTGGATGTACGATGAAGGCATCGGTGTTTCTCAAGATGATAAAGAGGCGGTGTCTTGGTACGGAAAGGCCGCTAAGCAAGGACTTGCGACAGCTCAAAACAATCTAGGCGTTATGTACGCAGAAGGTCGAGGTGTTTCTCAGGACTATAAAGAGGCGGTGTCTTGGTATAGAAAGGCCATGGAGCAGGGTGATGTAGATGCTCAAAACAATCTAGGTGTTATGTACGCAAAGGGCACCGGTGTTTCTAGAGATGAAAAAAAAGCGGTGTCTTTGTACACAAAGGCAGCTGAGCAAGGACTTGCGACAGCTCAATACAATCTTGGATCAATGTACGCAGAAGGTAAAGGTGTGACTAAAAACGATAAAACATCTTACATGTGGTTAAAATTAGCTCAATATAATGGCAAGGAAGGGATGCAAAACGACTTCGATATAATGATTAAAAGAATGACATTAATCGATGTCAATGAGGCGAAAAAAAGAGCTAAAATATGTTTGGAATCTGATTACATTCGATGTAATTAAATACAGCATTCATGCAACATCGATAGTTGATTGAACTTAACTGCACTTAATCCGCACCGAGATTTAGACATATGACAGGCTCCCGATAGGGAGCCGTTTTTACACTACAAAGTCAATTCGAAGGGTGAATTTCTTCTAGCTCCACCGCTAAAGGCTTTTTATTCAATAATAGTGGTTTGAGCGGAACCGCATTTAGTCGGCATCTAAACCAACCTTTTTACTAGTGCGATTTTACGCATCGCGCTCGCTCTCCAATACTCACTTTTCCATACCTTTAGTTATCCACGAATTGCTAATTTAGAGTAACTCCTGAGACACTTTTGTCCAACAATAAGTCAACCTGCCCTCCCTCTCTCTCCCCCCAATACTGCCACAAATGCCTCCAAATACTGTTCGATAGTCAAATCCGAAGAAACGGGAGGCAGTTCCACAGTTATACACGGTAAGTTTCTTTCTTGGCACCATGTACCGAATGAGCCTGGGGTTTCGTAATCCACGTCTTCAACGAGTGGTAGGTTGAACTGTTTGCCCAGCCAAATGGCGAGTTCTGATTGAGTTGGGTCGTCGACCATGGCGAGTGGTTCGTGGAAAGAGATGATGAACTTGGGTTGGCGCTGCTCAATGAGGTTGATAAGTGACTGCACTTCAGGTTCAAGTTGGTCGGCTTCTCCCGTTTTTACTTTTACATCTCTGACTGGGGTGTGAGAACTCCAGCGATAGACGGTGCCGTTTTCTGTCCAGTTTTTAGTCGGGAAGGCGCGGTTCAAATCGACTTGGTTTGCGTTGGCGCGAGTGCCTAGTTGATTGCCATCTGGGTTCATCGACAGGATCACATCGTGTCGTAAGTTGGCGGCAGGCAAACTTCTTAGGGCGCAAGACAAACCTGCGATAGATGCGGTTTCATCACCGTGTGTGCCTGCTAAAATTAGCCCGCGAGATTCGCTTTCTATTTGCGCGGGGAAATAGAGCAAAGGTGCACCCAACACCGATTTTCCATATGACAGCGGCTTTATCGAAAACGCAGCTCTTTCCGTTCTTGGAATTAAACTCACCTTAATCTCCTGATTGATCAAGTACTATCAAATAGTCACTACTATTTAGATGACCTCTATTAAATAAACCATAGCGTCAAAACTCGTCAACCGTCGCATTGTTAATTTTATTACTTTGCTTCAAAGATAGGCTAGGAGAGCAAAAAAACATGGATTTTAAGAAACATTCAACGGCTTTACTCATTTCATCTTTATTGACCCCTTTTATCTCAGTGACTGCCGTTGCTGAAACCTTACCTGCTGGTGTTTCACTGGCAAAAGACCAACACTTGGTGCGAGCCAATGATGCGGAAGCTGCGACACTCGATCCGGCAAAGGCAGAAGGCTTGCCTGAAATGCACATTCTACGTGACCTATTTGAAGGTTTAGTGATCCAAGATCGCGATGGCAACATCACTCCAGGTGTTGCGGAATCTTGGGAAACCGAAGACAACCAGACGTTTGTATTCCATCTGCGTAAAGATGCTAAATGGTCGAATGGCGATCCGGTGACGGCCGATGATTTCGTGTATGCGATAAGACGAGCGGTCGACCCGAAACTGGCTTCGCCGAATGTTTGGTATCTTAAACTTACTCAAATCAGCAATATTGCTGACGTGGCGGAAGGTAAGAAGCCCGTTGAAGAGTTAGGTATCTCTGCTGTCGATAGACACACGGTGAAGTTCGAGCTTGATAGTAAAGTGCCTTACTTTGTGGCGATGACAGGCCACACCTCAATGATGCCAGTTCACAAGACAACGCTAGAAAACAGCGACAAGCCGTGGAGCGATCCTAAGCAGTTTGTGGGGAATGGCGCTTTTGTTTTAGACGAGTGGGTGGTTAACGAACGGATTGAACTGAAGAAGAATCCTAACTATTGGGACAGTTCAGATACGAACCTAACTCAAGTGACTTACATTCCGTTTGAGAACCAAAATTCCTCGATTAACCGTTATGCGGTGGGCGAGGTTGATATCACTTCTGACGTACCAACACATATGGCGCAGCAGCTGAAAACAAAGTATCAAGACGCTTATACCGCCGTCCCTCTACTGTGTACTTATTACTACGCATTCAATACCACACGACCTCCGTTTGATGACGCGAGAGTGCGTAAAGCGGTGTCTTACTCAATGATGCGTGATGTGATTACCAATGGCGTCACTCAGGTGGGTAACTTGCCGGCTTATACCTTTGCTCATGAATATACAGCAGGCTTTGATGCGACTCAGCCTGAATACAGCACATGGGCTCAAAAGGAACGTGACCAAAAAGCAAAAGAGCTACTGAAAGAAGCGGGGTACGATGCAGCTAATCCATTGGATTTCAAATTGCTCTACAACACCAGTGAGTCGAACAAGTCGATTGCAGTGGCGATTGCATCCATGCTGAAAGGTAACCTAGGCGCGCAAGTTGAGTTGGAAAACCAAGAGTGGAAGTCTTACCTAGTATCACGTCGCCAAGGTGATTTTGATGTAATGCGAGCGTCTTGGTGCGGTGACTACAATGAAGCGTCGACCTTCTTGAGCCTATTGCGCTCAGAGTCATCGGGTAATTTTGCTCGTTACAACAACGACAAGTACGACTCAGCGATGGACAGCGCATTAGCCGCAACCAATGAGCAAGATCGCCAAGGTTTCTATGATCAAGCGGAGCAGTTACTGGCTGAAGATATGCCTATCGCGCCAATCTATTACTACATGCAGGCTCGCCTAGTGCGACCAAGTGTCGGTGGTTTTGCTAAGAACAACGTTGAAGGGCGCATCTATTCTAAGGATCTTTATATCAAAGAATAGATAAGCTTGATGCGAGCTCTGATATGACGAAGCGAAGGCATTGAGTATAAAAATAGAAATAAGAAATAGAAGAAAAGGGACGTTGATCATAAATATCTGATCAATGTCCCTTCGTCATTAATCTGTAACTAGAACCGCAAAAAACTGAAACCTGATTGAAGTATTTTTCACTTTTATTTCAATCAGGTGAAGCCATGTTACCCCCTCTACGCGCCCTTGTTGCGTTCGAAGCTGTTGCTCGTCTTGGTTCCATTGGCGCCGCTGCCCGAGAGCTTTGTGTGACTCAAGCTGCGGTGAGCCAGCAGCTCAAAAGTTTAGAAGCCTTTCTCGATACGACCCTGTTTGAACGCAGCTCTAAAGGCGTGAAGCTAACCTCTTCAGCTCAACATTATCAACCGATTGTTGCGGGCTCGCTTGCTCACTTGAAGCTGCAGACTCAAATCCTGTTCGGGGAAAAAGAAACCGATGTGTTAAGCCTGCGCGTTAACCATACCTTTTGCCATAACTGGCTGTTACCTCGCCTGCCATCCTTTTATCAAAAATACCCTTTTATCAGGCTCGATATTCAGCTGGTGGACTGGCCATCAACTACCCCTTGTCAGAATGTTGATATCGAACTGACCAATGGCAAGGTCGAAAGCGAAGACACCCATTGCGAGCGACTGTTTCAAGAACATTGGCAGTTGGTGTGTAGTCCTCAATTCAAAGCCGAGCATCAAGAATTACTCAGCAAACCCGACTTCGCTGCTCTGCCAACGGTTCAGGTGAAAGGCTATCGAGAGAACTGGTTGCAATGGCTTGGGCATAACCAATTCGAGATGACTTTACCGAAAGTTCTGCTCGAAGTGAGTAACTCTTTACATGCCTTAGAGGCGGTCAAACATGGCATTGGAATGTTGCTGGTACGTTCGCTTGCAGTGTCTGAATTGCTCAGGAAAGAAGACCTTGTATTAGCAAGTGAATCCTCGATGCCTGCCGAGTCTGCCCACTATCTCATTACCAAACACAGTCGCAGCGCGAAGGTGAATTTCTTCTGTGATTGGCTCTATCACCAGATGGAAGATGGTGAACTGGAGTAAACATTTTCTTATGGATAGCCATAAAAAAAATGAAGGGCGCTCTTACTAACCTGTCATAAAAAACACTTAGTTTAACCGCATACAAATAAGGACGAGGTCACCATGAGTGCTTTCTCACAACCAATGAAAAACCGCTTAAAGGTACTGTTATTGACTGCACCGTTGTTGGTGCCACTGTTTACTTTTTGGCTCGTACCATTTGGTTATTCAATTTACATCAGCTTCACCGATTGGGATTACATCTCGCCAGATTATTCGTTCATCGGTTTAGAAAATTACGAGTACATGGTTGAGGACTACGAGTTTATTCAAGCAGTGCTCAACACGTTTTGGTTCTCGGTTGGTGTGGTGATTCCCACCATCATTCTTGGGCTTGTATTTGCCATGTTGTTACACAAAAACTTCAAGGGCAGCCAGTTTTATCGTGCGGTGATCTTCTCACCTTGGATTACACCAACCGTCGCGGTGTCGATTGTTTGGTCTTGGGTTTTTGAAACTAAATCGGGCTTGGCAAACCACTTATTGGAGTCGGCAGGGTTTAGCGCGATTCCATGGCTAGAAAACGGAAACACAGCCTTGATTGCTGTGATTATCGTGACGGTTTGGCAGGCGATTGGTTGGACGATGCTGTTTTACATCAGTGCACTCAACAAGATTCCAGAGTCCCTGTATGAGGCCTCTTTGATCGATGGTTGCAGCAGCTTAACGCGATTTTTGAAGATAACGTTGCCGCTGATTTCACCAACCACATTCTTCTTAGTAGTGGTCAACATTATCACGGCAATGCAGGCGTTCGATCAGTTCCAGATCCTAACGCAAGGCGGGCCGGGCGGTGAGACTCGTACCTTGTTGTACTTGTTCTACCAACAAGCGTTTGAGCGTTACGAAATGGGACCTGCGGCCGCAACATCGTTAGTGATATTCCTGATTACTGGATTGTTGGCACTTATTAATACTTACATCGGCAAGCGCTGGGTGTACTACTAGTCGATTTTTGAAAGGACAGAATTATGACCACGCAAGTATTGGATGCCAATCAAGTCTTAAATCAAAGAGCGGCTGAATCTAAAGTCACAACCCAAACGAAAGCGGCCAAATCAGAGATTGCGTCAAAGAGAAGCTCAGTGGATCGCCGTTCGTTTATCGCACTGGCTAAGCACCTGTTCTTGGCAACCTGCGGAACCATTATGGTGTTCCCGTTCTTATGGATGTTGTCTGGTTCTCTGAAAACCAATGATGAAATTTTTGCTAGTCCGCTGAACTTGATTCCAGAGCAGTTTCGTTGGGAAACGTTTGTCGAAACCTTTCACAGCGCGCCGTTTGGTTTGTACATATTCAACAGTTTTAGCGTGGCTTTGTTCACTACGCTGTTGGTGATTGTGAACTCGGCGATGTTTGCTTATGCACTCACGCAGTTGAAGTTTCGTTCGAAGACGGTGCTCTATTTTATCGTGATGGGCTGTTACATGCTGCCGGGCGCAGTGACGTACATTCCGTCTTACATCACCTTGGCAAAACTGGGTTTGTTAGATTCACACATGGGATTGGTGGCGTCGAACGCGGCGTCGGTTTTCGGTGTGTTTTATCTACGCCAAGTATTTATCAAGGTGCATCCGTCGCTGATTGAAGCGGCACGAATTGATGGTGCAGGTGAGCTCAAAATCTTATGGGCAATCATCTTACCGCAATGCCGAGCAGCAGTCGCAACACTGTTCCTCATCACTTTTATTACCAATTACAACAGCTACATGTGGCCTAGCTTGGTTATCACCACTCAGGAACTTAACCTGATTGCGACCGGGATTCGTCACTACTTTATTGCCGAAGGTAACTATGGATTGAACTGGTCGCAAATTATGGCGGCGAGCACCATTGCAGTATTGCCTTTGTTAATTCTATTCGTCATTTGTCAAAAGACGATTCTTTCAGGTATCGCCGATAACGGCGTAAAAGAGTAAACGGAAATGAAATTAAAAACTCTCGCACTAGTGTGTGCTGGCGCAGCAAGCGCGTCTATGTTCTCTAGCAGTGTTCTTGCCGCAACCGAAGTTAACTTTTGGTATTCCGGTGGTACTAAGCCACAACAAATGATGACTAAGCTCATCGAAGAGTTCAACGCCAGCCAAGATGAGTATGTGGTGAAGCCAGCATTGCAAGGCAACTACACGGAAACGTACCAGAAGCTGCAAGCAGGCCTTGCATCTAAAACGGCACCTGAACTTGTGCTGTTAGATTCAGGTCGTGCGGAAGCGATGCACGGACGTGGTTTGAGCCGCGACCTAACGGCTTTCATGGATGAAGAGTTTAACTTCTCTGACTTCATTGGTGCGTTTAAAGACCAAGTGACCGCAGACGATGGCACCATCATCGGCTTACCTGCTTACGGCACAACTCAAGTGTTCTACTACAACAAGCAGGTATTGGCAGACAACGGCTTTACCGAGCAAGACCTAAACACATGGCAAGGCGTGGCTAAGGTCGCTGAAAAAGTCACACAGCGTGATGAGAAAGGCAAAGTGACGTTTTATGGTTGGGAGCCGATGTGGGGCCAAGACAACATGATTGACGCGGCTTTCTCTAACGGCGCGAAGATCATCAGTGATGACGGCAAAACAGTGCTAATTGATTCTGCTGAATGGGTTGAGGTGTGGGACAGCTTCCGTAAATGGATCCACGATGATCAAATCATGCGTATTCACTACGGTGGCCAAGGCTGGGAATACTGGTACAAAACCATTGATGACGTGATGAAAGATAACGCACTTGGTTACACCGGTTCATCGGGCGACCAAGGCGACTTGGACTTCACTAAGCTTTCAGCAACCACACAGCCTGGTTGGGGTTCAAACCCTTCTGCGCCACAGGCGGGTGCGTTGGTTTACGTGATGCCAAAAGGCACAGATGAAGCGGCAGCGAAAGGTGCATTTGAATTTGTTGAGTTCTACACCAACGCGAAGAACACCGCAGCATGGTCAACGTTTACGGGTTATATCCCAGTGCGTAACAGCGTTTCTGAAGTACCAGAATACCAAGCATTCACTAAAGAGAATCCGCAAGCTCTGATTCCTTTGAAGCAAGCAAACACGGCGACCAAAGACTTCCTAGACCCTACTAACGGTAAGATCATGGATGCGTTGAAAGTGGCCGCGGATCAGATTCAAATCCAAAATGTGCCTGCTGACAAAGCGCTAAAACAAGCGGCTAAGAAAGCACAACGCGCACTAGACCGAGCTAATCGTTCTTAATCAGTAAACGATCGTGATTAAAATTCGTCGCTAGCTATGAGCTTCTAGTTCCTAGTTATAAATCGCGAACAACGAACGATGAACTAACAAAGGCCCACCTTTTCGGGTGGGCCTCTTTTGACCCAGTCCTTCAATTAGGACGAATTTGGTGAAGACAATGACCCAATTTCAAGGTGAGCTGCCGTTTGGCAGAGTACGTATCCCTTTCGATGTGCCAACAGGTTCTCACAGCGTAGTGATTACAGGCACGACGGTGAAAAAAGGATTCTTGTACGCGGCGGCATACGATGCCAACCAAGAATTTCGTGGCAAGGTGCTGTTTGAAAAAGCGTACAAGTCACTCACTATCCAACAGCAAGACTCCGGGTTAGGCGCGATTGATGGTGCCATTCCATCGGGCGAGTGGTTCTTAGAACTTTACAATCTCGAAGGTGAGTTTCGCACCGAGCGCGCGATGCAATATCAAGTCGATGTGCTTTATTCTGATGAGTTAGTTAATCATTCTAATGAGCTAGGTACTGACGGAATTGAGAGTGAGTTAGAGCTGAACCCAACGGTCACCACTGATCACGATATCGAGTTCGATTACAGCCACATGCTGAGTTCTGACTCTCGCTGGTATCGAGGTGATTTACACGCCCACACTCAGCTTTCAGATGGCCATAACACCTTGGCAGCGGCTAAAGATATTGTCGAATCACAAGGGCTCGATTTCTTCTTCTTTACCGAGCACAACATCTGCCAACCTAAGCTGCCTGTATCAAAGCAATGCTTGTTCTTACCCGCGTTAGAAGTAACGACAGACCTAGGACACTTCAATGTTCATGGCCCAGTTAAGTCTTTAGACCTGAGGGACGTTGAACACAGCAGCCAAGCGACCATGGAAGCCGGATTGAGCTTAGCTAGAAGTGGACACAATGGCGGACACAGCTCCCTTGGCATCAATCACCCAATGATGAAGCCGTGGCATTGGCATTACGATCAAGTGGCTCTCAGCCAAGTGTCTACGTTTGAAGTGTGCTGCGACCCTACTTGGTCAACCTCGCCGAAAGCGACCGAAGAGGCGTTATTGGTTCTCAGTGAAATGTGGAATTGTGGCCAACGCATTACGGCGATTGGCGGCAGTGATTCACACCTTGAGCCCCATGAGCGTAATCCTAAATCGGATGAGCCTTCCATCTATGGCGACCCATCGACCTTCGTTTACAGCCACGGTTTGAGTGGCGAAGGCATCTTGTCTGGTTTGCGTAACGGACAAGTCTATCTGGAGCGCCGTTGCGGCTTGAACTTTGACATCAACTTGGGTGACTTGCTGCCGGGTAACGACTCTCAAGGTCAGCCGCTAACATACCGAATTGCAGTCACTGATTCAGAAAACCCTTACTACGCGGAGTGCGTAGTTGATGGCGAGATCGTTGAACGAATCGTTCTGAACGATGAACTGCAAAGTATCCATATCGAAGAAGGGTATAGTTGGAGCCGCGTCGATATTCGTCGTGGAGATCTTCCATTTTCAATAGGATCGAACAGCACTCAATCTTCATCGAATGAGAGTGAATTTGAAGGCTGCATCAATGCCGTATTCGATGGCAAAAAACCAGAATTTAACCAACCCCTAGTGCGTACTTGGGGAGAACTAATGGAGCGAATGAGCCGTGATGAAGTTTAAGGCGATGTTATTTGATAAAGACGGCACATTGTTAGAGTTTCACAAGATGTGGCTTAATGTTTCTCGTGGTGCTTGTGAGCGTGTAAAATCATACAGTGACCAGCATCAAGGTAATCAAACTGTCACACCTGCTGAGTTACTCTTGGCTATTGGTGTGGAAGGTGATGTGGTTGATAACTATGGACTATTAGCCTCAAACCCAGTGGAAGATACCGCGATAGCGTGGTTTAACATGCTGCAACCCAATGTCTCGCTTACTGAGTTTACCAAGGTGACCAAAGCGGCGTTCAATGACGAAGTGGAAGCGAACCCAGGCTGGATTGAAGCGCTACCGGGAGTGACTGAAAAGCTTGGTCTGTTCAAGCAACAAGGCATGATTTTAGGCATCGCGACCGCAGACACCAAAGACTCGACCATCTACACGCTCGAGCAATCGGGTTTGAGCGAGATGTTCGATTATGTCGGTTACTCCGATGGCGATATCGAACCGAAGCCAGCGCCCGCACTGCTCAATGCCTTCTGTGAACAATGCGGTATTGAGCCACACGAAGTCATCATGTTTGGTGACACGGTTTCAGACATGGAGTTTGGACGTAACGCAGGCGCAAGCAATGTTGGCGTGCTGACAGGAACCGCACAACAGAGCGAGTTAGAACCTGTGGCGGATCTGGTTATCGCATCAGTCGCCCATTTTGAGCTCAATCAACTGCAAGAACGTGGCTAAAACGTTCACGACAGATTGCAAAGATAGTATTTAACGAATTGATTTAAGGACAGGTTATGGCTGAAGTCACACTGAGAGGGGTAGAGAAAACCTACCCAAATGGTTTTAAGGCCGTGCACGGTGTCGATCTGAATATTCGCGAAGGTGAGTTCATGGTGTTTGTTGGGCCGTCTGGCTGCGCAAAATCCACGACGCTTCGTATGATCGCAGGCCTTGAAGATATCTCAGAAGGCGATGTCTACATTGGCGATAAGCGTGTGAATGAGCTGCCACCTAAAGATCGTGGCATATCCATGGTGTTTCAAAATTACGCGCTTTATCCGCACATGTCGGTGTACGAAAATATGGCTTTTGGCCTTAAGCAGCAGAAGTTGCCAAAGCATGAAATCAATAAACGTATTGAAGATGCAGCCAAGACTCTCGATATCGAGCATCTGCTAAATAACAAGCCGGGTGAAATGTCCGGCGGTCAAAGGCAGCGCGTGGCTCTAGGTCGAGCGATGGTGCGTAAGCCGGATGTATTTTTGTTTGATGAGCCTCTGTCTAATTTAGACGCTAAGCTGCGTGTCTCGACTCGTGTCAGCATTGCGCAGCTACACAATAACCTGAAGCAAGAAGGACAGAATGCCACCATGATCTACGTGACACACGATCAGGTGGAAGCGATGACTCTTGGCGACCGCATCTGTGTGCTGAATCAAGGTGAGATCATGCAAGTCGATACGCCGATGAATCTTTATCAGTATCCAGCGAACAAGTTTGTCGCAGGCTTTATTGGCTCGCCAGCCATGAACCTTATCAAGGTGAGAGTGGACGAGATTGACGGCCTAATGAACGTGGTATCAGAAAGTGGTGCTCGTTGGACGCTACCACAAAATAAGCAAGCTATCACTCGTGAAAAGGCAGGAGAGTGGCTGTGGTTTGGTGTTCGCCCTGAGCATATCCAATTGGCCAATCACGATGCCCCATTGTCTGAGGTGAATACTCAAACGCACAGGCTAGATGTTGTCGAGTCTATGGGTAACGAGCTTTATCTCTACTTTAAAGTTGGATCTGACAAGCTGGTGGCGCGTGTTCCGTTTGATGCGAATCGCATTGCAAACAGTGGCGAAGAGACCGTGCTCCATTTTAACACGCTACAGTGTCACTTGTTTGATTTGGAAACCGAAGAGTCGCTTGTTTCTCAAGTCTGATCAGACTGACGTTACAGAGCTCAAGCTTGTGACCAATTGTTTAGATAAACAAATCCCCATTCGCTGACAAAACGAATGGGGATTTTAGTTAGCAGGGGTAGTTATTTTATCAATAGTGGGCAATCATTAATTTATTGGTTATTTCTAAGTTATTTTAACCTTTAATAAATTCTATGAGGTGCATAACGATATAACAATTTTTCCTCATTTCTCTGCAGCTTATCTCATTCTTTTCCGACCACTTATATCAATTCTTTTCATCGAACAAAAAAATTCAACGTAAGAATAAATGCTTCAGAGATGTGATTTGCATTAAAAATTGCTATGCTCGTTAGCTTCTATTATTGCTCTCTTATGCAGTTTTGTGCATTTTTATTTGCTTGCTTAAAAGTTGAAATGAAAAAAGGAAGAAAGCAAACCACATGTCATGTTTAATAAAGCCGAAATGACATGGTTTTCTATCCTATTTAAGGAAAAATATGGATAATTTCCCGTTAGATATAAGAACTCTAAGTATAATTTTCATTATATTCTCACTTATTTTTAGTATTGGCCTGTTATTATTCCAATCCGCTCAGAAGCAAGTACTGGGTCTTTCCCTGTTCTCAACATCCATGTTTGTGATTGGGAGTGGCACCATTCTATTAAGCCTGAGAGGGGTAATCCCAGATTTTATTAGTATTATTGTTGCAAACTTAACCATTGCTTATGGCTTTCATTTGGTATTGCATAGTTTGACTATTTTTCGTCGCCATCCACGTCATATTGTTCAATATAGCCGCATAGCTTTATTCTTAGTTTTGGTGAGTTTTGTTCAATTTACTTATTATGACCAGTCTATACAAAATCGTATTATTGTTATGAGTCTCTACTTAGCGTTCGTGACCGCAAGTTCGGCCATAGTGATATTGAACGGAAAAAAGAATGATCTTGCGTTAGCTGTGAATATGATGGCTTTACCTTTTATTATTTATAGTCTTTTTATGACTTTTCGAGCGATAAAGACGAATTTTGCATTGAATGATATCAATAGCCTAATCAGTTCGAACTACTTAAATGAATATACGTACATTTTAAGTATTATCCTTATTGTATCTATGTCTTTTTCAATGCTTTGGCTGATAAATGCGAGGCTAGTACATTCACTTCAATGTATTTCACAACAAGACCCTCTTACGACACTAAAAAACCGCAGAGCTCTTGATCTGGCGGTAAAAAAACATCAAGCACAGGTGAATTACAAATCTGTTTGCATTGTGTTACTGGATATAGATAACTTTAAGCAAGTGAACGATCAGTTTGGACATCTTGTTGGTGACGATGCGATCAAAGCTTTAGCTAAAACGGTATTGAAGCTAATTGACTTACCTAATACTGTTTTCCGACTTGGAGGTGATGAAATTCTTATCTGGTTACCTAATTCGAACCTGGAGCGAGCCGCAGCCCTTTCAGAGAAATTACGCTCAGCAATTCAGAAGATCAAACTTGAGCAACAACCAACTCTAACAATTACGTCTAGTTTTGGTATTAGCTTGCTATCAGAAAATGAAAAGTGGAAAGACTGTGTCGATCGCGCTGATAGGGCGCTTTATCAAGCAAAGCTTAAAGGACGAAATACAATTGTGATTGAAGAGTCATATGACAGTTACTCGACATCAACAAAAGCGATTGGCAGCTCTTAGTTTGGCTAAGAGCTAATATTCTCACAAATTGTTCTTGGCATTTTTTAGCTTTAAAAGGTTTTCGTCGCGCAGAGTGATGACGAAAATCGGTAAACAAAAGTTAAAAATAAAAACGCGAGCGGTAGATTGCGATTTATGTTGGTGCTACGTTATGAGCAATTTATAACATATAAGTCATGACACATTAGACTGAGAGATAGCAGCTAACGATGAACAAGACAAAAAGATATCCGGCCAACATTGTATTCAGTTACTTAATACTGTCATCTTTATGGGTTTTATTTTCTGATCTCGCGGTTGAATCACTATCAAATGACTTGCGAGAACACGCCTTAGCACAGACAGTCAAAGGCCTGGTATTTATCATTCTAACGTCTGCTTTGTTATGGGTAATGGTTCGGAAAAATAATCGAGATTTAGAGAGCGCTAACGATCTTGATAGTGTTACTGGGCTTCATAGCCCATCCGTTTTTTATCGATATTTAAACAAAAGGCTAAAAAAGTCCCAGGCCAGTGACCATTATGTCCTCTTCTTACTCGACATTGATAACTTCAAATCTGTAGCTGATCAGATTGGGTTCGAAAATACGAATTTATTTTTAAAAGACATCGCCCGATCGATTGAACTTCCTATTGAGCATCAACCACTTTCTTCACGGGTACATTCCGATGGTTTCGCATGTTTAGTCAAACTTGATGATAAGGAAGATATTGAATCCTACATTGCTCTCGTACATCGTAGATTTAACCAATGTGCTTATCGTTATGATATCAACGCCACTTGTTGTATTGGCGCTGCTCTATTCCCCTCTGATGGAAATAATGCCAAGCAACTTATGGCATCAGCAATCCATGCCTTAACTGAAGCAAAGAAAAGCAAGAATACGATTGAGTTTCATGACCCAAAGCTCACTGAGCTTGAACGTCAACGTCAAGAGATGGTGCAAGAATTACGTAAAGCGATTGATGACAAAGCGATTGATATTGTGTTTCAGCCTAAATACAACATTGAAAGTAAATTTGTCGCGCTAGCAGAAGAGAATCATTTTTGTCGTGATTTGACTACGTTAGTTCTAGAGAAGACTGCTTCACAACTTAGGGCTAATGGCTTGCTAGGAAATGAGCTTAAAAGTGTCTCGGTCAATATTTCAGCGGTAGAGCTAAATAGCGTTGATGACATGAACCATCTGGATGAATATCTACGAAAGGATCCCGAGTTTGCTCGCTCACTTTGTCTTGAAATCACTGAAACCGCTATTTTGAAAGATATAGATCAGTGTGCAATCGCTGTTCAGACGTTAAAAAAACAAGGGGTGTCCTTTTCGATAGATGACTTTGGTGTTGGTTACACTTCTTTTGGTATATTTAGCAAATTAGATGTAGATGAAATCAAAGTCGACCGCAGTTACATCAATGGGTTAGAAGATGATTATCGTTCTAGAGCCATAACGTCTGGTATCATTGATATAGCACGAGGGTTTGGCATTAATGTCGTGGCTGAAGGGGTTGAAAATGCTCAACAACTGTCAATTTTGAAAACGTTGAATTGCGAACAAGCCCAAGGTTATTATCTGGGCTACCCGATGACCTCCAAACAGTTAAAAGTAAGTCTCACCCCTGAAAAAGAACCATGTTCAACAACATAACGTAATATTTTTTCATCTAAGCGACGGGGATACAGATGACTTGTATCGAGAAGGATACTGTTAGCCTAACTATAAAAAATCCCCATTCGTTGATAAACGAATAGGGATTTTAGTTACTAGGGGGTAGTTACTTTATCAATAGTGAGCATTCACTAATTTATTGATTCTTTTAGATAGCTTTTGGCTTTAGATAACCTTTGGCTTTAAATAGCGACCATAGTCGCGGCTTTCTTCATCGCTTCTTTAGTCGAGCATTCAATCACGTTCGCGTTAGCAAAGCGGTGTGCGTCTTTCACTTGAATATCGTGAGCCAAGATAACCAGCCTTGCGTTAGCCACATCTAGGTCGCTGATGCGGTTCTGAATACCGTTTTGACCTTGTGTTTCTACCTTAATCTTAAGGCCTGCTGCTAAACCTGCTTTCTCTAGTGCTTTTGCGGCCATGAAGGTGTGTGCAACACCAGAAGGACAACATGTTACTGCTACGATGTCGTACTCGCCTTCGCCTGCTACTGGAGCCGCTTGAGCTTGTACTGGCGCTTCAGCCATGTCTTCATCGGTTTCAACAGCCACTGGTTTCCAGAAGCCAACGATAACGGCTGTGGTTAGTGAGCCAAGTGCAATACCGACGACGTACATTGGAATGTTGCTTGATACTGGTGCAGTAATTAAGCCGCCCCACGGTGCGTGCAGTAGAACGTCTGTCATGAAGCCGAACACACAACCAACGATACCGCCGGCAACGATTGAAGGAAGTACGCGCATTGGGTCATTTGCTGCGAATGGGATAGCACCCTCAGAGATACCGATAGAACCCATGATTGCTGCTGCTTTACCTGCTTCTTGCTCTTGTTTAGAGAACTTGTTTTTGAATAGGAAAGTCGCCAATGCCATACCTAGAGGTGGTGTACAAATCGCGATGCCTACGCCGCCCATTAGCCACGGTTGTGTGTCTACTTGAGTTTGAGCAAATAGGGTTGCTACTTTGTTGATAGGGCCGCCCATATCAAACGCTGTCATGCCGCCAAGGATTGTGCCTAGAACCATCTTAGATGCGCCAGCCATTGAAGCTAAGAACTCGTTCATAGAAGACATGAACAGTTTGATTGGCTCACCGATACCCCACAATACGATACCTGCAGAGATTAAAGTGCCTAGAAGCGGGTAGATGAAGTAAGCACCTAGCGCTGTCATGTTCGCAGAAAGCGGGATCTTCTTAAGTTGGAACACCACGCCACCGGCGATAAAGCCTGCCACGATACAGCCAAGGAAGCCGCCGCCCATGTCAGCCATGATGCCAGAAGAAATCATAGCAGGAGCCAGTGCTGGTTTATCTGCAATTGAGTAACCAATAAAGCCGCCAAGAATGATTGGGAAAAGAACAAGGCCTTTGATACCGATATTAGAGATGTCTGCCAGCAAGCCGTCGGCAGGTACTGCGCCTTTACCCGATGCCATGACCGCTAAAGCCAACAGAACACCACCGGCTACGATGAAAGGTAGCATGTGTGATGTACCAAAAAGCAGGTGACCTTTCATAGTACTGAGGATTTTTTTATAGTCGCTACTATTATTCTTATTATTAGAATTGCTACTGGTATTGGTAGCTTGATTTGCTAGAGTGCTCATAATTTTCTACGCCTTATGAATTAATTAAAATATTAAGGATTTGTTGTTCGTCTTTTGCGTTATGGATATTTTGAATAAATTCATCGCTGAATTTTCCAAATAGTTCTTGTAGTACATAAATATGATGGTCAGCACCGTTATCTGGTGATGCAATCATAAAAAATACGGTTGGGTTAATGCCGTCTTCATCGCCATACTCAATGCCTTCACGCTTAACACCGACAGCAATTGCGGGTTCAGTGACTGCGTTGCTTTTTGAGTGTGGGTAAGCAATGCCGTCCATTGAGGTAATGCTTTGAGATTCACGAATTTCGATGTCTGCCAAGAAGGCTTCTTTGCTGCTGATTCGCTTGTTCTCAAATAACATGCCTGCCAATTCTTCAAACAGTTCTTTTTTATTTTTCGCTTGAAGGTTGTTATTAATTAAGTTGACGTTAGTTAGCTGTGTGATCATTTATTAACTCATTCACTATTGAAGTTCTTGAATTAAAATTAATGGATTAACCCGATTCGCGAAATAGCAAATAAAAGCCCTTCACTGCATATTTGTACCAAGCAAAATTAAGTGTGATTTGCATCATTAATGGGCTTTGTTGCGTAATTAAATTTAGAGATAGAGCCACCCCGTTTCGCGTATTTCTTAGTCAATACGACAAGTTTCAGGCATACCTAACCCAATAAGCTTGTTCAACGCTTTTATCATCGCGTAAGTT